>NZ_CP097457.1:0-300000 GCF_024029895.1 Buchnera aphidicola (Periphyllus lyropictus) | reverse complement strand
AAAATATTTATTTTTAAAACAATTTAAAAAAATATGGTTTTTTTTAAAAAAAAACTTAAAATTTAAAATCTTAAAAATTAAATATTATAGGAAATTTAATGATTAATATTAATTTAGATTCAATAATTCAATATAAAAATATTATTAATTTTAATTTAAATAAAAATTATGAACAAAAAAAAATATATTATTCTAAAAATTGTTTTTTAATAAACAAAAATTATTTATATTCTAATAAATTTTTTTGTCCTTATTCAAATATAATTAATTATCGTTATAGTAATAATATAAATAAAGATTTTATAAAAAAATTCATGATACGCAAAATCAAAAGAATAATGTTTTTAAAATTAAGAAGTATATTTTTAGGAAGAAAAAAATTACTTATTAAAAGTATTCCAGATATTTGTAAAAAAATAAAAGATATGAACGAAAATCCATCTTTAAATATATATAAAAAAATACGATTAAAAAAAATTATAAATATGTATAAAAATATTTATATAAAATTAAAAAATTTTAAAAATTTTATAAATAATCAAATTGAAAATTATTTTATAGAAATAAATTATATAATTGATAATATTTATGAAATAAACAACAAAATTAAAACAATAGATGAAAAAAAAATAAATAAAATAGATTTTTATCAAAATAAAAAAGAAAAATTATTAAATATTTTAAGTAAAATTATAATAATAAAAGAAGATAATTCAAAAAAAAATGAAATTAAAACATTTGAAGATATAATTTTATTATCAGATAGAGAACCATGTCATATTGATAATCAATATCAATCATTATTTGAACCCGATACTATTGTAAATTTTTTTAACAATCGTAAAAAATATGTAAGTATACCATTATCAAAAATTTCTGGATATGGAATTTTAAATACAATATGCAAAATATATTTAAATGAAATAGTTCCTTCATTAAAAGAATTAAAAAAAATAAATAAAGTATATTCTAGTTCTAATGAATTAAAAAAAATTTTATAAATATTTAAAAAAAATATTTTTTTTGTCTAGAAATTTCTAATAATCCGAATAAAGAAATTTTTCCTACTTTTATTTTAGAATTTTCTTTTCTTGCATTTTTTTTAAATATATTTTCAATAATTTTTTTATTTTTAATATTATTCATATTAATAAAATCAATTATAATAATTCCTCTTAAATCTCTTAATCTTAATTGTTTAAGAATTTCAAATATAGATTCTAGATTTGTATGAAAAGAAGTTTCTTCTAAATTTAATTTTTTATTTGAACGAAAAGAATTAACATCAATTACAGTTAATGCTTCTGTTTTATCAATTACTAAAGAACCTCCAGAAGGAAGAATGATTTTTTTTTTAAAAATAGAAAAAATTTGATCATAAATATTATAATAATTAAATATAGACGTTTTTTTTTTAAAAAATTTTACTTTTTTTTGTAAATTATTTTTTTTAAAATTAATAAATAATTTTTTTATAATATTAAAAAACAAAAAATCATCGATAATTATTTTGTCCAATTTATATATTAAAAATTTTCTTAATATATTTATATGAAAATTATTTATTTTATTGATTTTTATTGGAATAACATTATTTTTTTTTTTAAAATTAATTTTATTCCAATTTTTTATTTGTTCATTACAATCTAATTGAATATCTTTAATTGATTTACCTGATCCAGAAGTTCGTATAATAATCCCCATATTTTTTGGAATTTTTATTTTATTAATAACATCATTAAGATATATATAATCTAATTTATTTATTCTTTTAGAAATTGCTTTAATTTTAGGTTTATTTGGAAATATTATTACATATATTCCAAATAATTTAATAAAATTAGTTAACAAAGCTCCTTTTTTTTTTTTATTTTCTTTTAAAACTTGCACTAAAATCTTTTTCCTTTTTATTTCTAAATTATTATATTTAAAATATTGAATATTTTTTTTAATATAATTAAAATTATAAATTTCTTTAAATGGTAAAAAACCTAATTTTTTTTCTCCATAATCTACAAAACAAGCTTCTAAACTTTTTTCTATATTTATAATAAAACCTAAATAAATATTATTTATTTTAGTAAAATTTTTATTTTCTACATTAAAACTATACAAATTATTTTTATTAACAACAGCTATTTTAACTTCTTTACTAGAAACAGAAACTAACATTTTTTTCATACAAATAAACTCTTAAAATAATAAATTATTTTTTTAAATAAATTTTTAAAAAAAAATTTAAATTTAATAAAAATAGAAATTTTATGAATAATATAATAACAAAAGTATCTTTTATAATAATTAAAAAATTTTCAATAAAACAAAGAATTGATAATTTTTTAATTAATAAATTTAAAAATGTACCAAAAAGTAAACTATATAACATAATAAGAAAAGGAAGAATAAGAATAAACAAAAAAAGAGTTAAAGCAAGATATAAATTAAAAATAGGAGATAAAATTCGAATTCCTCCATTAAAAATTAATTATATTAAAAAAAAAAAAATATCAATAAATACTTATTTAAAAAAAAAAATATTAAAAAATATATTATATGAAGATAATTTATTAATGATATTAAATAAACCATCTGGACTTTCTGTACATGGAGGAAGTGGAATAGATTTTGGAATTATAGAAATTTTAAGAATTTTAAAACCAAAAAATAAATATTTAGAATTAATTCATAGATTAGATCGATATACTTCTGGAATTTTAATGATTGCTAAAAAAAAATCATCTTTACGTTATTTTCATGAACAATTTAGAAATAAATTAATAAAAAAAACATATATATCTTTAGTTCATGGAAATTTTTTACTTAAAAAAAAAATAGTTAATAACTCATTATTAAAAAATAATAATGTATATAAAAAAAAAATGGTATATATAAATGATCAAGGAAAATCTTCAAAAACTTTATTCAAAATAAAAAAAAATACTATTTTATATAGTTTTCTTAAAATAATTCCATTTACAGGTAGAACTCATCAAATAAGAGTACATTCTGCTTATTTAGGTCATCCAATAATTTTTGATAATAGATATGGAAATAATTTTTTAGATAAAAAAATTAAAGAAAAAAAAATAAAAAAAACTCTTTTTTTACATGCTAGAAAAATTATATTTTTTCATCCAAAATTAAAAAAAAAAATAATTATTAAAGCTCCTATCAAAAAAAATTTCAAAAATGCAATAAAATATTTATTTTAATTTTTTAAAAAAAATAAAAAAAATTAATAAAAAATATTTATAAATATTTTTTAAAACAAATTACTTGAATAATATTTAAAATTATTATATATAATATTAATACGTATAATTTTTAGGAAAATAATTAATGGCAGTTCAAAAAAGTAAACCTACAAGATCAACTAGAGGAATGAGAAGATCTCATGATTCATTAAAAAAAAAAATAAAAATGTTATCAATTGACAATTTTACTAAAGAAGTTCATTTAAGACATCATATGACAAAAAAAGGATTTTATAAAGGAAAAAAATTAATTTAAAATTTTTATTATTATAAATAATTTATTTTAATAAAAAATAATATAAAAAAATAAAGAAAATGAAATTTGCAATGTTATTTCCTGGACAAAGCTCACAAAATTTTTATATAGTTAAAAAACTATATAAAAATTATTCTATAATAAGAAAAACTTTTTCTCGATCCTCAAATTATTTAGGTTATAATTTATGGAAAAAATTAAAGAAAAAGAAAAAAAAAAAAAATTCTAATTATTTTAATCAAATAGAAATTTTTACTATTTCTATTTCTATATATAAATTATGGAAATCATATTTTCATTTTCATCCTGATATAATGTCTGGGCATAGCTTAGGTCAATATTCTGCATTAGTATGTAGTAAATCTATAGATTTTTTAGATGCATTAAAAATAATTTCTTATAGAAAAAAAATAATGAAAAAAAAAATAGGAAGAATGTATGCAATTATAGGATTAAAAAAAAAAATCATAAAAAAAATTTGTAAAAAATATCCTAAAAAAAATCCTGTTTCTATTGCTTGTATTAATTCTAAAAATCAAATTGTAATTACTGGAAATAAAAAAAATTCAAAAAAAGCATCTTTAAAATGTAAATTAAATGGAGCAAAATATATAATAAAATTACCCATAAAAACCATTTCTCATTGCCCTTCTATGAAATATATAAAAAAAAAATTATTCCATAAAATAAAAAAAATTAAATTTTATAAACCTAAAAATTTAATTATAGATAGTTCCACACTTCAATGTACGAATAATTCGTTTAAAATAAAAAATCTTTTAATTGATCAATTATGTAAAACAATTCAATGGAAAAAAACTGTTGATTTAATAATCTCTAAAAAAATAAAATATTTTTTAGAAATTAGTTCAGAAAACAATTTAACAAAATTAAATAAGAAAAATAAAAATTACATACCTTTATCTATTAAAAAAATTTTTTGCTAATCCTAAATTTTTTACAATAAAATTAATTATGAAAAAAAAAAATGTTCTTATTACAGGAGCTAGTACTGGTATTGGATTAGAAATTTTAAAAAAATTTATAAAAAAAAAATATAAAATTATTGGAACTTCAAGAACTTATAAAGGATCTAAAAAAATTAAAAAAATTTTAGGAAAATATGGAAGCGGAATGATTTTAAATATAAAAAATTTTTCTTCTATTAAAAAATTTTTAAAAGAAATGAAAAAAAAAATAAGAAATATTGATATATTAATTAATAATGTAGGAATTACTTCAGATAATTTAATTATAAATATGTCTAAAGAAAATTGGAAAAAAGTAATAAATATAAATTTAAATTCTGTTTTTTATATTGTAAAAAAAATTATAAAAAATATGATAAAAAATAGATATGGAAGAATTATAAATATCGGTTCTTTATCAGGTTTCATAGGTAATGCAGGACAAGTAAATTATTCTTCTTCCAAAGCTGCTTTAATTGGATTTACAAAATCTTTATCTTTAGAAGTAGCTTTAAAAAAAATTACGGTAAATTTAGTTTCTCCTGGATTTATTAAAACAAAAATGTTAAAAAATCTTACTAAATTACAAAAAAATAAATGTTTAAAAAAAATTCCTATGAAAAGATTTGGAAATCCTGAAGAAGTGGCTTTTTTAGTAAAATTTTTATCTTCAAAAAAAGCATCATATATTACAGGACAAACGTTTCATATTAATGGAGGAATATTTACACTATAAAAAATTTTTTTATTTAGGAAAATATATGAAATTAAAAAAAAAAATAAAAAATACTATTTTAAATTGCCTGTCTTTAAAAAAAAAAATTTCAAAAAAAGATTCTTTTAAAAATGATTTAGAAGCAGATTCTTTAGATATGATTGAAATTATGATGGCAATAGAAGAAAATTTTAATATTAAAATTAAAGATAAAGAATCTTCAAAAATAAAAACTATTAATTGTTTAATAAAATTAGTTAAAAAAAAATTAAAAATTTTTAAATAAATTGTTTATTTTTAAAAAATTTTTTTAAATTATTTTAAAAAATTTTAAAATATTTAAAAATAATTTTTATATAAAATTTCATTGATATTTTATTTATAAATTTCTTTTTTAGAATTAAAAATAATCATATGAAAAAAAATAAATTTATTGTAGTTGAAGGTATAGAAGGTTCTGGAAAAACAACTGCTTGCAAAAAAATAAAAAAATTTCTTATTTTAAAAAAAATTAAAAAAGTAATCATTTTAAGACAACCTGGAAGTACTTTAATTTCTGAAAAAATAAGATCAATAATAAAATATAAAAATAAAAATGAAAAATTAAATTTATATTCTGAACTGTTTTTATTATATTCTGCACGTTTACAATTATTAGAAAATATTATTAAACCAGAATTAAAAAAAGGGTCTTGGATTATTTGTGACAGACATAATTTATCTTCTATTTCTTATCAAGGAGGAGGTAGAGGAATTAATATAAATATTATAAAAAATTTAAGTAAAATTACAGATAAAATAGCAAAACCTGATTTAACAATTTTTTTTGATGTTAAACCAAAAATTGGAATAAAAAGAATTTTATTACGTTCTAAATTAGATAGAATAGAAAAAGAATCTTTATTTTTTTTTTCTAAAGTAAGAAAATTTTATTTAAAATATTTATCGTTAATTTCTGAAAAAATAATTATTGATGCAAATCATAAATTAAAAAAAGTTTTTAAATTAACAAAAAAAAAACTGTATAATTGGTTAAAAAAATTTAAATGAAAATATATCCATGGTTAAAAAAAACTTATAAAGAAATAATTTATAAATTTAAAAAAAAAAATCTTCATCATTCTATTATTATTCAATCAAGAATTAATATAGGATCAAACAAATTAATTTTTTTATTATGTAAAAGAATTTTATGTAAAAAACCAATAAATTTTTTTAGTTGTAATATTTGTAAAATTTGTAAATTAATAGATTTAAAAAATTATCCTGAAATACATATTATTAATCCAGAAAAAAAAAAAAAATTTATAGGAATAAACACTATATTAGAATGTATTCAAAAAATATATAATACTTCAAAATTTGGAAAAAAAAATATAATTTGGATACCTAAAATTCATTTATTAACTGAATCTTCAGTAAATGCTTTTTTAAAAATATTAGAAGATCCTCCAATAAATACAATATTTTTTTTAAATTATAATAATAATTTTAAATTAAAAAAAACATTAAAAAGTAGATGCATTATTTATAATTTGTTTCCTCCTTCAAAAAAAATTGGATTAAAATGGTTAAATAAAAAAATAAAAAAAAATAATAAAATAGATATCTTAACAGCATTAAATATATCAGAAAATTCTCCAATTTTAGCAAAAAAAATTATTACTGGAAAAGAATGGGTAGAAAGAAAAAATTTTTTTAAAAATATTAAAAAATCTATTAAATATAAAAATTTATTTCAATTAATAGATAAATTTGAATTATATACATCAAAAAAAATATATTGGTTATGTTCCTTAATTTTAGATGTTATAAAAAATTATTATAAAAAAAATTTAGATTTAACAAATATTGATCAAATAAAAATTATAAAAATAATTCAAGAAAGAAATAAAATTAAAAATTTATATATTATAATAAATATCTGGATGAAATGTTTTTTTCGTATAAAAAAAATAAAAAAAATAAATCATAAATTTCTAATTATAGAACCAATTATATATTGGGAAAAAATATTTAATTTTATTTAATTTAAAAAATAAAATATTTTAGGAGAAAAAATGTTTTTAATTGATTCGCATTGTCATCTTGATAAAATTAGTTTTAATTCAAAAAAAGAATTAAAAAAAATATTAAAAAATGCTTATAAAAAAAATGTAAAAATAATTTTATCTGTTTCAACATCTTTAAATAATTATTTAAAAATAAAAAAGATTTTTAAAAAAACAAAATATAATATTTTTTATTCTTGTGGAATACATCCTTTAAATATTAATAAAAAAAAAAAAATAAAAATTTAGAAAAATATGCTAAAGATAAAAAAGTAATCGCTATTGGAGAAACAGGTCTCGATTTTTTTTATCAAAAAAAAAATAAAAAAGAACAAGAAAAACTTTTTTACAAGCATATATATGTTAGTAAAGAAAATAATAAACCATTAATAATTCATTCAAGAAATTCTAAAAATAAAACTTTAAAAATTTTAAAATCTAAACAAGCAGAAAATTGTAAAGGTGTTTTACATTCTTTTAATGAAGATTGGGAAATGGCATCAAAATTATTAGATTTAAATTTATATATTTCTATTTCTGGAATAGTTACATTTAAAAATTCAAATACACTTCGTGAAGTAGTAAAAAAAATTCCTTTAAATCGTTTGTTAATAGAAACAGATTCTCCTTTTTTAACACCAGTTCCTCATAGAGGAAAAAAAAATCAACCTTCCTATGTATATTATATCGCAAAATTTATTTCTAATTTAATAAAAATAGATATAGAAGAATTAAGTTACATAACAAAAAAAAATTTTTATAAATTATTTAAAATTAAAAAAAATATATAAATTTTAGTAATATTTTTTTTTAATTATAAAATAAAGGAAAAATGATGTTTAAAAATATTTTTGCTAATCTTCAAAAAATTGGAAAATCTTTAATGTTACCAGTTTCAGTTCTTCCAATTGCTGGCATTTTATTAGGTATTGGTTCTTCTCATTTTTCCATTATTCCAGAACTTTTATCAAAAATAATGGAAGAAACTGGAGGATCAATTTTTGCTAACATGCCATTAATTTTTTCTATTGGAATTGCTCTTGGGTTTACAAAAAATGACGGCGTATCTGCTTTAGCAGCGGTAATTTCATATAATATTATGATTAAAACATCTAATTTAATGTTTCCATTTTTTCTTGATCATTCATTTATTAAATTTGATGATACAATAAAAAATATTAATGATACAGGAATATTTGGAGGAATATTATCTGGATCAATAACTGCATTTATGTTTAATAAATTTTATCAAATTCAATTACCAGAATATTTAGGTTTTTTTTCTGGAAAAAGATTTATTCCTATAATATCTGGTTTATCTGCAATAATATTAGGAACATTTTTATCTTTTATATGGCCTCCTATAGGCTATTTAATACAAAAATTTTCAATATGGTCAGCTTATCAAAATCCTATTATTGCTTTTGGAATTTATGGATTTGTTGAAAGAGCGTTAGTTCCTTTTGGATTACATCATATATGGAATGTTCCTTTTCAAATGCAAATTGGAGAATATATTAATCATTCAGGACAAATTTTTCATGGAGATATTGCAAGATATATGGCTGGAGATAAAAGTGCTGGAAAATTATCTGGAGGTTTTATTTTCAAAATGTATGGATTACCAGGTGCTGCATTAGCAATTTGGAGTTGTTCTAGAAAAGAAAATAAAATAAAAGTAGGAGGAATTATGATTTCTGCAGCTCTTACTTCTTTTTTAACAGGAATTACAGAACCTATTGAATTTTCTTTTCTTTTTATATCTCCATTATTATATTTAATACATTCTTTATTAGCTGGATTATCGTTTTCGATTTGTATTTTTCTAAATATGCAAGCAGGAATAAGTTTTTCTCATGGATTAATAGATTTTATTTTATTAAGCGGAAATAGTAATAAACTCTGGTTATTTCCAATAATAGGATTATTTTATACTTTTTTATATTATATAATATTTTGTATTTTTATTAAAAAATTTAATTTAAAAACTTTAGGAAGAAAAAAAATTTTTATACAAAGATCAAATGAAAATATAAATATTAAAATTCCAAAAATTATAAAATATTTAGGAGGAAAAAAAAATATTTCTAATATAGACGCTTGTATTACTAGATTAAGAATAACTGTTTTTAAATCTTCTCAAGTAAATAAAAAAAAATTAAAATCTTTAGGTGCTTCAGGAGTATTTATTTCTGGATTAGGAATTCAAATTGTATTCGGAACTAAATCTGATAATATTAAAACTTTAATAGATAATTATATAAAAAAAATAAAATAAATTTTTTATATAAAATTTTTTCTTAACTTTTTTTTTATTTATATTTTTTAAATCTTTATTTTTAATTTTAATAAGGTTAAATTTCATGAACAATAAAAAAATTTTTGAAAATATAATTAATAAAAAAACTCCATCCAAAATAATATATCAAGATAAAAAAATAACAGCATTTAATGATATTTCTCCAAAAGCTCCAATTCATATTCTTATTATTCCAAATAAATTTATAAAAAATTTAAATAAAATTACAAAAAAAAATTTAAAAATATTAAGTCACATGATTTATATGTCTAAAAAAATAGCTAAAAAAAAAAAAATAAATAAATCAGGATATAGAATAATAATTAATTGTAACAAAGACGGAGGACAAAAAATAAAATATTTACATATTCATTTAATAGGAGGAAAAAAACTAAAAAATTTTTAGTTTTTTATATAAAAATAGTAAATAGTTTGTAAGAAAAAGATTTTCTTACAAACTATTACTTTAATTATTTTTTTATTTAAAATATAATAATTAATTTTTTATAATTTTATTTTTAAAAAAATAAATAAATATATATAAAATTACTAAAATATAATAAATTAATAAATTAATTTTTTTAATATTTTTTTTCAAAAATTAAATTTATTAATATAAATATTTAAAAAAATAATAATTTTTTAAATAAAAATTAAAAATTATATGTTATTCCTGTTCCAATAGAATTATCATAATCATGTAAATTATCTATTTTTAATAAATTTGATTCTATTGGTTGTTTTAATAAATTTAATTTATAATGTAAATTTATAGAAATATTTTTATTAAAATCATATTTTAATATCATATTAATATGATGATTTAAAGTTAAATATTTAAGATTATTTATTTTTTCACCAAAATGATATTGAGTTCCAAAAGATTTTATATATCCAAGAGAAGTTTTTATTCCATTATTAAAATCATATTTTCCTGTAATTTCAATATCATTTAGAACATCATATGAAATATTATTTTTTAAAAAAGGATCAGCTGAATTTTTTTCATATCCATAAAATCCTGAAAGAGATGCACTATTAAAACAATAATTACAACCTATTCCATATGCTTTTACCCAATGATCTTTTGTATTTACTTTATTATAAAAATTATTATATGGACTAAAAAAAGCTGAACAAACTGCAGAAAATCCTATTATATTACTATATTTTAAAGAACCACCCCATGAATAATTATACTTATCAGTTAAATATTTATTGTCATCTCTATAATAATTTTGATGTTGTATTATTAAATCAAATCCTGGAATATAACCAGAAAAATTTTTATTATGATAAGTTAAAACTCCATCAGAATTACCCATCAAAAAATTATTATTTTCATGAAAAACAATATTTTCATTATCATCAAATGCATCTTTAGTAAATTTTTTAGAATAATACATTACACCATAACTTCTTCCATAATCTATCTTTCCCCATCTTTTAAAATCTAATCCAACATAACACAAATTAATATTATTTTTATTTAAATTAGAATATAATTTTTTATTATAATTAACAAAATTAGGTTTATATTCAACAAAAGAATATCCAGACATCCATTGATTAATATTAATATAATTATATAAATTTAATTTTATATTTGTATAATTTCCTAAAGAATTTATTACAATAGGATCATTAGTATGAGAATAAAAATAAAGAGGATTTATTTTTCCACATAAATTTACTTTTTGATTATCTTGATTATATATTTCTTTTGCATTTACAGCTCCAGAAGATAAAAATAATAAAGGAATTAATATAGATAAAGAATTACGATTCATCATAATTATATGTTACCTTTTAATAAAAACGTTTAAAAAATTATTATTTTTTTAAATTTAATTTTTTTAAAAATATAAAAATTTTTTTTTAATATTTTTTTAAAAAATTTTTTATTTAAAAATTTTTTTAAAAAAATATTAAAAATCAGCATTTTTTATTGTTCTAGGAAAAGGTATTACATCTTTTATATTTTTTATACCTGTAATATACATAATTAATCTTTCTAATCCTAATCCAAATCCAGAATGAGGAACAGTTCCATAATTTCTAAGATCTCTATACCATTTATAATGTTTTTTATTTAATTTTAATTCTAAAATTCTTTTTTCTAAATATTTTATTCTTTCCTCTCTTTGTGAACCTCCAATAATTTCTCCCACACCCGGAAATAAAATATCTAAATTAGAAACTGTTTTATTATCATCATTTATTCTCATATAAAAAGGTTTTAATTCTTTAGGATAATTTAAAATTATTAATGGGGCTTTAAAATATTTATCTACAAGAAATTTTTCATGATCTGAATTTAAATCCATTCCAAAAAATATAGAATTATCATTAAAATTATAATTCTCTTTTAAAATTTTTACAGCATCTACATAATTTATTTTTTTTATTTTTGAAGAAACAAACTTTTTTAATCTAAAAATAATATTTTCATTAATATTTTTTTTTAAAAATAATAAATCTTCATAATTATTTTTTAAAACTAAAGATATTACATATTTTAAAATTTTTTCAATAACATGAATAATTTTATTTAAATTTAAGAAAGCTAATTCAACTTCTAACATCCAAAATTCAGATAAGTGACGAGTAGTATTAGAATTTTCAGCTCTAAATATTGGGCCAAAAGTATAAACTTTAGATATAGAACATGCATATGACTCAATCGTAAGTTGTCCTGAAACCGTTAAAAAAACTTTTTTTCCAAAAAAATTATTATTCTTATCAATATTATTTTCTTTAAAGTTTTCATTTAAAACAGAAAACATTTCTCCAGCTCCTTCTGAATTAATAGATGTAATAATAGGAGAAGGTACCCAATAATATCCATTTTTATAAAAATAATTATGAAAACCTTGAAAAACTACACTTCTAATTCTAGAAATAGCTCCAATAATATTTGTTCTTGATCTCAAATGAGAAAATTTACGTAAATGCTCCATAGTATGTTTTTTAGAAGAAATAGGATAAAAATTTGGATTTTTTACCCAACCTAAAACATTTAATTCTAATACATGTAATTCTAATTTTTCTTTATCTTTAAAAGATTTAATTAATTTTCCTTTTACAGAAATAGAACATCCTGTAGTTAATTTAATAATTTCTGTATAATAATTTAATAATTTATTATTAGAAACAATCTGTAATGTATTAATAAATGAACCGTCATATAAATCAATAAAAATCAAATTAGATTTAGAAATTCTTTTGTTTTTTACCCAACCATTAATTTTTATTAAAGAATCAATTGATATTTTATTTTTAAAAATATCTTTTATATTTGTCAATTTCATAAAAAACCTTTTTTTTTAAAAAATTTTTAAATAATATATTTAAAATTTTTTTTTAAAAATTAAATAAATTAATTATTTTTTATTAAGCATTTTTCTGAACAAAAAGATTTATATTTTTTTGAACAAATTAAACATTGTATAAATAATAAATTACATTTTTCATTCATACAATTTAAATAATAATCAGATTTATTAGAACAATGATAACAATTAGATAAAATTTCTTGTGTAATATTTTCTTTTAAACGAAAATCAAAAACAAAATTTTTTCCTAAAAAATTTACAGGATTATTATTTTTTTTACAATCATTTACATATCCTATTATTCCTCCATAAATCTGATAAACTTTTTTATAACCTTTTTTATACATTAAAAAAGCTGTTTTTTCACATCTAATTCCTCCTGTACAATATATAACAATTTTTTTTTTTTTATAATTCTTAATATATCTAAATAAATTACTTAATTGTGATCGAAATGTTTTAGTATTAATTGAAATAGAATTTTTAAAATGACCAATTTTATATTCATAATTATTTCTAATATCAATAAAAATAACATTTTTATTATTTAAATATTTATTAACTGATTTTGAATCTAAATATTTAGGATAATAATTACTATTTAATAAACTTAATTTTAAATTATCATTAACAATTCTTTTTTTTATTTTAATAACTAAAGAAAAAAAAGATTGTTTAAAATTATCTATTCCAATATTAATAAAAACATTATTTAAATCTAAATGCAAATTATATATAAATTTTTTCATAATATAAAAAAATTTTTTTAAAACATTTGCTTGAACATTAATTCCTTCAGAAGAAATATAAATTCTTCCAAAAATTTCTAATTTTTTAAAAAATTTTTTTATTTTATTTTTTATATATATTTTATCTTTAATATAAAAATATTTATAAAAAGAAAAATTTATTCTTAAATGTTCATCTATATTACTTTTTAAAAATTTTTTATTATTTAAAAATCTAAATATTCCAGACATCAATATATTTCCAATAAATTTATAATGATAACAAAATTTTTTTATAATTTTTTAAATTTTTTAATTTAATTTTTAAAACTTTTAACTTTTCTTTTTCTTTTTTAATAACTTTATTAGGAGCAAAATTTAAAAAATTATTATTTGAAACACGAATTTTAACTATTTCATATTTTTTTTTAATTATTTTAAATTTTTTTATTAAATTTTTTAATTCTAATTTTTTATTTATAATTTTTTTTATTGGTATATATAACTGAAAATTATTAATAGAACGAACAATAGAAGTTTTTAATAAATTAGAATCTAAATTAGAGTAAATTTTTATATTTTTTAAATACATAATTTTTTTTAAAAAATTATTATATTTTTTAATAATAAACAAAACTCTTTTATTTCCATTTTTTAAAATAATTGTAATAATTTTATTATACTTTATTTTTAATAAAAAACGAATAGATCGAATTTCTGAAAAAATTTTCTGAATAACTAACATATTTTTAGTTGATTCTTTATCAATATATTTTTTTTTAAACTTTGGAAAATTTTTTTTTATAAGACTAATAAATTTAGGATTTTTATTTTTAACAATAACTTTTTTCCAAATATAATCAGTAATAAAAGGTAAAATAGGATGAAATAATTTTAATAAAATTTTTAATATAATAAATAAATTTATTTTTGTATTTTTTATTTCTTTTAATGTTCCATTCTTAATAATATTTTTAGTGATTTCTAAATACCAATCACAAAACTTATTCCAAAAGAAATCATATAATAAATTAGCTATTATATCAAATCTATAATTTTTAATGTAATAAATATAATTTTTAATTAATAAATTTAATTCAGAAAAAATCCATTTATCTAATAAAGATAAATTCATTTTAATTGATTTTTTTAAAAATTTAATCTCAAAAGTATTTTTCATTACAAAATAACTTGCATTCCATAATTTATTACAAAAATTTCTATAACCTTTTAAACGATTCATATCCCAAACAATAGTTCTCGTATTTGTAGAAAGAGCGATACATGTAAATCTTAATGAATCCGCACCAAAAGCTTGTATTCCATTTGGAAAATTTTTTTTTAAATTTTTTTTTAATAAATTAATTGTATGAATATCTTTAATTTCTTTAGTTCTCTTATAAATTATTTTTTTTAAACTAATTCCATCGATTAAATCTATAGGATCAATAACGTTATTTTTAGATTTAGACATTTTTCTTCCTTGATCATCACGAATTAAACCAGTAATATAAACTTTTTTAAATGGAATCTGCGATTTTTTTTTTTTATCTTTAATAATATTCATTGTTAACATAATCATTTTAGCAATCCAAAAAAAAATTATGTCAAAACCACTAATAATTACATTAGTTGGATGAAAATTTTTTAATTCATTAGTTTTTTTCGGCCAACCTAAAGTTAAAAATGTCCATAAACTAGAAGAAAACCATGTATCTAAAACATCTTTTTCTTTTTTTAAAACAAAAGATTTTTTTAAAAAATATTTTTTTCTTATATAATTTTCATTTTTTCCCACATAAACATTTTTATTTTTATCATACCATATTGGAATTGTATGTCCCCACCATAATTGCCTAGAAATACACCAATCTTCTAAATTTTTCATCCAAGATAAATACATATTTTTATATTTTTTTGGAAAAAATTTAATTTCTTTATTTTTTACAGCTAAAATTGCTTTTTTTGATAAAATAGAAGTTTTTAAAAACCATTGATTAGTTAACATTGGTTCAATAATAGTATTACTTCTTTCACCAAATGGAACAGATGAATCTAATTTTTTTATTTTAACAATTAATTTTTTTTTAAAAAGATACTTTAAAATTTTTTCTCTAGCTAAAAAACGATCTAAAAAATGGAATTTTTTTGGAATAAAATTTTTGAATAATTTTAATTTTTTTCCTTTAAAATTATATACAGACACTTTTTTTTTAATTTTTCCATCAAAAGAAAAAACTTTAATAATTGGAAGAAAATTTCTTTCTCCAATTTTGTAATCTAAAAAATCATGAGCAGGAGTAATTTTTACACACCCTGTTCCTTTTTTTATTTCTATTTCATAATCACAAATAATTGGTATTTTTCTCTTAATAATAGGAATTATTACTTTCATTCCAATATATTTTTTATATCTTTTATCATTAGGATGAACTGCAATTGCAGAATCTCCAAATATAGTTTCAGGACGAGTAGTAGCTATTAAAATATAATTTTTTTTGTTAAAAAATATATTTTTATTTTCAAAAAAATATTTTATATACCACATTTTAATACAAATATTTTTATTTATAACCTCTAAATCTGAAATAACAGTTTTTAAATTCATATCCCAATTTACTATTTTTTTTTTTTTATAAATTAATCCTTTTTTATATAAAATTATAAATGCTTTTTTTACTCCTCTAGAAATATCAGGATCTAAAGTAAATTTTTCACGATTCCAATCTATTGAATTTCCTAAACGTTTTATTTGATCAAAAATCTTTTTTTTATATTTTTTTACCCATTTCCAAGTTTTTTTTAGAAAAAATTTTTTATTATTTTTTGTTTTTAAAATTTTATATTTTTTTAAAATTTTTTTTTCAATTAATAATTGTGTAGCAATTCCAGCATGATCAGTTCCAACTTGAAATAAAGTATTTCTTCCTTTCATACGATAAAATCGAATTAAAATATCCATAATAGTTTGCTGTAATGCATGACCAATATGTAATTTTCCAGTAATATTTGGAGGAGGCATAATAATACAAAAAGATTTTTTAAAAGATTTCTTTAAAGAAAAATTAAAACATTTATTTTTTTCCCAATGTTTATATAATGATTTTTCAATTAAATTTGGATTATATTTTTTTTTCATTTTTATATTTTAAATAAGATAATTTTATAAATCGTATATTTATATATTATACATAAATTTTTTTCAAAAAATTTATACAAATTATATAAATTTTTAAAATATTTTTAAAAAAATATAAAAAAAATTTTATTTATTTTTTTTTATAAAATTTAAAAAATATTGTAATAATAATTTTACAGGTTTTCCTGTAGAACCTTTTTTATTTCCATTATTCCAAGCAGTTCCAGCAATATCTAAATGAGCCCATTTATATTTTTTTGCAAAATATGATAAAAAATAAGAAGCTGTACTAGCTCCAGAATTTTTTCCTCCTATATTAGACAAATCAGCAAAATTTGATTTTAAAGATTTTTTATATACTTTAAAATTTGGTAAACTCCAAACTTTATCATCAATATTTTTTGAAGCATTTATTATTTCTTTTAATAAAATTTTGTTATTAGAAAATAAACCACTTGCTGCATTACCTAAAGTTGATACACAAGATCCAGTTAAAGTCGCTATATCAATTACAACTTTCGGTTTAAAACGTTCCACATAAGTTAAAATATCGCATAAAATTAATCTTCCTTCTGCATCAGTATTTAATATTTCTACTGTTTTTCCAGACATTGTTTTAATAACATCTCCAGGTCTAAATGAATTTCCATCAGGCATATTTTCACAAGAAGCTAAAATTCCTATAACGTTTAAAGGAAGATTTAAAGAAGAAATAGAATCTATAATTCCAATAACAGAAGAAGCTCCACACATATCATATTTCATTTCATCCATTAAATATGACGGTTTAATAGAAATTCCTCCAGAATCAAAAGTTACTCCTTTACCTATTAAAATAAATGGTTGATTATTTAAAATATAATTAGGATTTTTATAATGCATTATTGCTATATATGATTTATTTTTTGAACCCTTAGAAACAGAAAGAAAAGCGTTCATATTTAATTTTTTCATATATTTTTCATTAATAATATCAATTTTAATAAAATTAGAATATTTTTTTGAAAGTTTTTTAGCACATTTAATTAAGTATTTTGGATTACAAATATTAGGAGGAAGATTACTAATATTTTTAGTTAATTTTATAGATTTAGAAATAGATAAACTATGTTTTACTGATTTATTAAACAAATAAAAATCTTTTTTATTTTTTATCTTAATAAATATTTTTTTTAAATTTTTTTTAATTTCTTTTTTATAAACATTAAAATTATAATAAACGTTATAAAAAGAATCTATTAAATTTCTTATATTCCAATATAAATTATTTAAAAATAAAACAGAATTTGAAATATTTATATAAATATTTTTTACATTATTTTCTTTTGAAAAAATAAAAATTTTCTTAAAAATTTTTACAAAATTTATTTTTTTTTTCTTTTTTAAACCTAAATTAATAAAAACTATTCGATCATAAGAAAAATTAAAAAAATTATATAATGTAATAAACTTTCCAAAATTATCTTTCCAATTATTTATTTCAAACACTTTTTTAATATTTTCTTCATTATTTATATTTATTTCTTTAAATAGTTCTAAAATATTTTCATCTTCATATATTCCAAAAAAAATACAATTATTGTTAAATATTTTTGTATTTTTTAAATAAGGTATAACTTTCATAAAAAAATCCTTAAAAAATAAAAAAATTTATATATTTTAAGTTAAAATTTACCTATAATTATATTATAAAAAAATAACATTTTTTATAAAAATAGTCTTTATTTTTTAATTATACATCGTTTTTTATATATAATTAAAATTTATCTATTAAAAATTTTTTATTTTTTAATAAATAAATTTTAAAAAAATATTATGTTAAAATAAAAAAATAGTGATTTTTTTTAATAAAATTAAAATTAAAAATAATTAAAAAATAAATAACATAAAAAATAATTAAATTTATTAATTATATTTTGGTAAAAAAAAATTATGACTCCTTTTTATTTAAGAAATTTTTTAAGATTATGTGATTTTAATTTAAAAGATATTTCTTTATTAATAAATAATGCAAAAATATTAAAATTTAAAAAATTAATAAATAAAGAAAAAAAACTTTTAAAAAAAAAAAATATTGTTTTAATTTTTGAAAAAGAATCTACTAGAACTAGATGTTCTTTTGAAGTTGCAGCATTTGATCAAGGAGCAAAAACAACATATTTAGGAAATAAAAACACTCATATAGGATATAAAGAATCTATTGAAGATACAGCTGAAACATTAGGAAAATTATATGATGGAATCTTATATAGAGGAAATTCACATAAAATTATTGAAAAACTTGCTAAATATTCTAAAATTCCTGTATGGAATGGTTTAACAAATTATTTTCATCCTACTCAAATTGTATCTGATTTATTAACAATACAAGAAATTTTTTATAATAAACCAATAAAAAAAATTAAAATAGCTTATATTGGAGATGCTAAAAATAATATTTCAAATTCTCTTATAGAAGCATCTAATTTATTTAAATTTCGTTTAAATTTAATTTCTAATAAAAAATATTTACCTAAAAAAAAGTTTTTTAAAAAATATAATATTAATATAAATAAAAATAAAAAAAATATTTTTATGACAGAAAATATAGAAATTGGAATTAAAAATGTTGATTTAATATATACAGATGTTTGGATTTCTATGGGAGAAAAAATAGAAAAACAAGAACAAAAAATAAATTTATTAAAAAATTATCAAGTTAATGAAGAAATATTAAAATTAACAAATAATCCTTTTATAAAAGTTTTTCATTGTTTACCTGCTTTACATAATAAAAAAACAACTTTTGGAAAAAAAATTATTAAAAAATTTAATTTAAAAAATGGTGTAGAAATAACTAATAAAGTCTTTAAAATAAACAAAAAAATAATTTTTCAACAATCTGAAAATCGTTTACATATCGTAAAATCTTTATTAATAAACACTTTATTAAAAAATTTTTCTATTTAAAAAATTTATAAATTTTAATTTTAAATTTTAAAAAATTTTTAAAAAAATATTTATAAAATTTATTAAAAATTTAATAATTCTTAAAAAAATATCTATATTTATTAATTTAAAAAAAAATAATTTTATGAAAATTTATTCTAAAAATGCTCCAAATCCAATAGGACCTTATTCACAAGCAATAAAAAAAAATGGATTTTTAATGATTTCTGGACAAATTCCTATTCATCCTATTCTAAATACAATTCCTAAAAAAATTTCTAATCAAACTAATTTAATTTTAAAAAATATTGAAATAATACTTAAAAAAGCAAAATTTAAAATAAAAGACATAATAAAAACAACTATTTTTACTACTAATTTAAATAAAATTAATAATATTAATTACGAATATGAAAAATTTTTTATAAATAAAAAAATATTTATTTTTCCTGCAAGATCATGTGTAGAAGTATCAAAACTACCAAAAAATGTAAAAATTGAAATTGAAGCGATAGCATATAAAAAAAAATAAAAAAATATTAAAGAGTGCACTAATATATATTTTAAAGTGCGCTCTTTAATTCTATATAAATTAATATTTTTTTATATAAAAAATATATATGAAATTTATTTATTTTTTGAACGAATATTAAAATAATTAGATCTAGATTTATTTTTTCGAGAATTTTTAATATAAAAATTACGATTAACAGTAGAATTAAAATTTTTTTTATTAAAATTTGAACGAGATTTTTTTTTAATAAATTTAAAATTATTAGAAAAATTAAATTTATTAATTTCTTTTAAATTAATAAATTTATTAAAAATTTTAGTTTTTTTAAAATTATCTAACATTCCTTTTTTAATAAATTTTTTTGGCAATTCAATAGTAGAATAAGAAGAAAATATTTTTACATTTCCAATATCTTTATTACTAATTTTTCCTTCGTTAGCAATTGCACCAACAATATGACGAACTTCTATTTTATCTAAACGTCCTAATTCTAATTTATAAACTTTCATATTATTCTCTTTTCGAGAATTTATAAATGTATTTTTTTTTCTAAAAGAAACATTTCTTTTTTTATTATTTAAAATAAAACGTTCTCTAACATTTATTACTTTTTTATCTTTTTTTAAAATTAACACTCGTTCACCTTGAGCCATTTTTAAAAGAGCTGCTGATAAATCTTCAAGACTAACCGAATGTTCTAAATTAATTTTTTTTAAAAGTAATTGATATTTTTTTAAATCTGGACTATTTAATTCTTTTTTTACTTTTTTTGAAAAACTTTCTAAACGATATTTGCTTAATAATTCTACATTAGGTAATAAAACTTCTTTAATAGATTGTTTAACCATTCTCTCAATATTTTTTAATAACCTTATTTCCTTATATTCTACAAACATCAAAGCTTTTCCTTCTCTTCCTGCACGACCTGTTCTTCCAATTCTATGAACATAAGATTCAGCATCCATAGGAACATCATAATTAATAACAAAACTAATTCGATCTACATCTAAACCTCTTGCCGCAACATCAGTAGCAATTAATATATCTAATTTTCCATTTTTTAATCGATCTAAAGTTTTTTCTCTTAATGATTGATTCATATCTCCATTTAACGCAGCACTATTGTAACCATTTTTTTCTAATACTTCTGAAACTTCTACTGTAGAATTTTTAGTACGTACAAAAATAATTGTAGCTGAAAAATTTTCTGTTTCTAAAAAACGAATTAACGCATCAGTTTTTTTTCCATGAACCAACCAATAGTTCTGATTAATATTTGGTCTATTAGTAATACTTGAATTAATTCTTATTTCTTTTGGATTTTTCATAAATCTACGAGAAATTCTTTTAATTACTTCAGGCATAGTAGCTGAAAATAAAGCAGTTTGACGTAATTTTGGTATTTTAGAAAGAATTGTTTCTACATCATCGATAAAACCCATTCTTAACATTTCGTCAGCTTCATCTAAAATTAAATATTTTAATTTAGAAAAATTTAATGTTCTTCTTTTTAAATGATCTAATAATCTTCCTGGAGTTCCTACAACTATTTGTGGTCCTTTTCTTAAAGCTTTTAATTGTAAATCATATCTTTGCCCTCCGTATAAAGGTAATACTTTAACAGAAAAAATATACTTAGAAAATAAAGAAAAAGCTTCAGAAACTTGAATAGCTAATTCTCTTGTAGGAGTTAAAACTAATACTTGAGGAGATCTTAAAGATATTTTAATTTTATTTAATAAAGGTAAAGAAAAAGCTGCAGTTTTTCCACTTCCTGTTTGAGCGGTTCCCAAAACATCATAACCTTTAAGTAAATAAGGAATACATTTATCTTGTATCGGAGAGGGGATTTTATAACCTATTTCGTTTAAAACTTTTAAAATTGAACTATTCAAACCAAAATCTGAAAATTTATTTTTTATAACAGTCATGTAAAACACGCACCTCATTTAATTAACGAAGGAGGGCCAGTTTACATAATTCATGACAAATATTTTATTATTTTATTGAAAAGTGTGAACTGGCAAAAATATTTTAAAAAATTCAAAAAATTTATTTATGAAATTTAATAAATAATTAAAAAAATAGATGAAATTTAAATAAACTAAATAAAGAATACGATATATTATCATAAAAAATAGAATTATAAAATTCTATTTTTTAATAAATTTTATAAATTATTTATTTTTATATAATTTTTTAAGAAATTTCTTTCATACTTAATCTTAATCTTTTTTGTCTATCTATATCTAAAACTTTCACTTTTATTACCTGATTTAATTTAAGAAAATCAGATACTTTATCAATACGTTTTTTAGAAATTTGAGAAATATGAACTAAACCTTCTTTTCCTGTACCTATTGAAACAAAAGCTCCAAAATCCACTATTCTTGTAACTTTTCCAATATAAATTTTTCCAATTTCAATTTCAGCTGTAATTTCTTTAATTCTAAGAATAGCATTTTTAGCTTTATCTTCCATAATTGCTGAAATTTTAACAATTCCATTATCCTCGATTTCTATAGTTGTTCCAGTTTCTTCTGTTAACATTCTAATAACAGATCCACCTTTTCCTATTACATCTTTTATTTTTTCTGGATTAATTTGAATAATATGTACTCGAGGGGCAAATTTAGAAATCTCTTTGTTTGGAACATGAATTGTTTTAGACATTTTATTTAATATATGAATAATAGCTTTTTTAGCTTTTTTTAAAGAAAGTTTAATAATTTCATGAGTTATTCCTTCAATTTTTATATCCATTTGTAAAGAAGTAATTCCATGTTTACTTCCCGCGACTTTTAAATCCATATCTCCAAAATAATCTTCTTCTCCAATAATATCTGTAAGAATAACAAAATTATTTTTTTTTTTAATTAATCCCATAGCTATACCTGCAATAGGAGATTGAATTGGAACTCCTGCATCCATTAAAGCTAAAGATGCTCCACATACTGATGCCATAGAAGAAGATCCATTTGATTCTGTAATTTCAGAAACAATACGAACAGTATAAGGAAAAACGTCCAAAGAAGGCATAACAGCTAAAATACTTTTTTTTGCTAATCTTCCATGACCTACTTCTCTTCTTTTAGGAGAATTAATAATTCCTATCTCTCCTACAGAATAAGGAGGAAAATTATAATGAAATAAAAAATTGTCTATTTTATCACCTAATAATTCATCTAAATTTTGAGCATCTCTAGATGTTCCTAATGTTACTGAAACTAAGGATTGAGTTTCTCCTCTTGTAAATAAAGATGAACCATGAACTCTTTTCAAAATACCAGTTCTCATATCTAAATTTCTAACTACATCTATACCTCTACCATCAATTCGTTTTTTTTTCTTTAAAATATTTTTTCTAACAATTTTTTTTTCAATTTTAGAAAAAATATTATTTATCGAAAAAACATTTATATCTTTATTTTCATATAAAAAATTATTAATAATAGATTCTTTATATAATTTTATTTTTTTTATACGTTTTTTTTTATCAGAAATAGAATATAATTTTTTTAAAATATTTTTAGAAGTAATAAAGATTTTTTTATATAAATCAGAACAAAAAGAAACAATAGAGTGATTCCATTTTTTTTTTCTAATAGAAAATAATAAATTTTTCATATTTTTAATTAATTTTTTTTGTTTTTTAAATCCATATAAAATAGCATTAAAAATTATTTTTTCATTTAATTGTTGAGATTCTGATTCTATCATTAAAATATTTTTATCAGTTCCTGAAACAATTAAATCTAATTTACTAAATTTCATTTGATCAGTATTAGGATTTAAAATATATTTATTATCAATATATCCAATTCTTGCAGCTCCAATCATATTTTTTATAGGTATTCCTGAAATATATAAAGCAGCAGAAACTCCAATAATAGAAACTATATCTGGATTAATTTTTGGATTTAAAGAAACTACTGTAGCAATTACTTGAACTTCATTAAAAAAATTTTTTGGAAAAATAGGTCTAATTGGTCTATCTATTAATCTTCCTATTAATATTTCATTTTCACTAGGTCGACCTTCTCGTCTAAAAAATCCTCCTGGTATTTTACCAGCAGCATAAGTTCTTTCTTGATAATTTACTGTTAAAGGTAAAAAATTTTTTTCTTCTTGTTTTTCTTTTTGACCTACAATAGTTATAAGTACAGAAGTATCTTCTATACTAGCCATTATAGATGAAGTTGCTTGTCTAGCAATCAAACCAGTTTCTAAAGTAACTGTATGTTTTCCATATTTTAATTTAAATATAAGCGGATTAAGCAAAATAATATCCTTAAAAATTATGAATTAAAAAATTTTATTTTTAATTTCTATATAATTTATATAAATTAAAAAATAAATAAATTTACCAAAAAAAAGGGCTATAAATGCCCTTTTTAATTTATTTTTTAAAAAATATTTTAAAAAATGTAATATTTTAATTATTTTTAAATTTATCTACGAATTTTTAAATTTTCAATAATAAAATTATATTTTTTAATTGATTTTCTCTTTAAAAAATCTAATAATTTTCTACGTTTAGAAACCATTTTTAATAATCCTCTACGACTAGAATAATCTTTTTTATTTTTAAAAAAATGATTTTGTAAATAATTTATTTTTTTAGTTAATAAAGCTATTTGAACTAAAGAATTCCCACTATCAAGACCATTTTTTCCATGATTTAAAATTATATCTTTAGTGTTAATACTATTTAAATTCATTTTATTACCTATTAATTAATTTTTATCTATTATTTTTACTAAAATAATTTATTTTAATAAATTATTTATAAATATTTTATAAAGTATAATTTAATAATCTATAAGGAGATAAAACATTTTTTTTATTTAATAATCCTAAACCTAAAAAAATCTCTTTATTATTAATTATTCTAATTATTCCAGGACTTAATTTAGTAAATATCTTTACAGATTGTCCATTTTTTATAAAATTAAACTCTTCTTTCGACACATAAAATTTTGGAAAATAAGAAACTAAGGAATGAATGGGAATAAGAAATTTAGAAAATTTTTTTAAAAAACAATCTATAGATTTTTTAAAATATTTTTTTTTTAAAAATTTTAACTGATCTATTGTTATAGATGAAGAAATAGAATAAAAAGAAACTTTAGAGCGTCTTAAAAAAATTACATGAGCTCCGCATTTTAATAATTTTCCTAAATCACTAATAATAGAACGAATATATGTTCCAGAAGAACAAGTAATGTCTAATTCAATAATATTATCTTTTTTATATAAACTTTTTAATGAATATATTTTAACAAATCTACTTTTTACAGGTATAAAAATTCCTTTTCTAGCATATTTATATAACGGAACTCCTTTATATTTAATAGCAGAATAAAAAGGTGGTTTTTGAACAATTTTTCCTAAAAAACTCTTTAAAGCTAATTCATATTCTAATTCGTTAAAACAAACTTTTGAAATTTTTATAATTTTTCCACAAGAATCTAAAGTAGAAGTTTGTATTCCTAATTTAGCAATAACTCTATATTTCTTAGACGATTGAAGTAAATATCTTGAAAATTTTGTAGCTTCTCCAATACAAATAGGAAGAAGTCCAGTAGCTAATGGATCTAAAGATCCAGTATGACCAGCTTTTACTGATAATAAAATTTTTTTTATTATTTGCAATGCTTTGTTTGAAGAAATTCCAGTAGGTTTATCTAACAAAAAAATCCCATGAATATTTCTTATTTTGTTAGAAAACATTAATTTTTATCCTAATATAAAATTAATTTAAAAATCTATGAAATTATTTTATTTTTTTTTAATAAATTTGATATTTTTTCACCTTCTAAAAAAGAACAATCTCTTAAAAAAATTAATTTCGGAATTATTCTTAAATTAAGTTTTTTACCTAATAAAAATCGAATGTAACTAGATGCATTATTTAAAATTTTTAAAGAATTTTTAATTAAATTTTCGTTTTCATTATAAAAACTAATAAAAATTTTAGCATAAGAACAATCTTTAGAGATCACAACATCTAAAACTGTAGAAAACTTATTTATCCTTGGATCATTAATATTTTGTTGAATAATATACGAAATTTTTTTTTTTATTTCTTTCGAAATTCTATCTGATTTATAAAAATTTTTATACACTGTATTTATCCAAAATTATTATATTAATAAAAATTTTTTATTTTTTTTATTAAATTTTTATTACTTTAAAAACTTCTATTATATCATTGACATGAATATCATTATAATTCTTTATTCCAATTCCACATTCTATACCTTTTCTTACTTCTTTTACATCTTCTTTAAAACGTCTAATAGATTCTAATTCACCTTCATAAATTACAATATGATCTCTTAAAATTCGAATAGGATAATTACGTTTTATAATTCCTTCAGTAACCATACATCCTGCAATTAATCCAAATTTAGGAGATTTAAATATACTTCTTACTTCTACTAAACCAATTATTTTTTGTTTTAATTTTGGAGATGAAAGACCACAAATAGAAGATTTAATTTCATTAATTAAATTATATATAACAGAATAATATCTTAAATCTAAATTTTCTTTTTTAATTATTTTTTTAGCTGAAAGATCAGCTCGAACATTAAATCCAATAATAATTGCATTTGAAGTATTTGCTAAATACGCATCTGTTTCATTTATTCTTCCAACATTTGCTCTAATTATATTTACCTTTACTTCTTTATTAGATAACTTTCTAATAGAAGAAAAAATTGCTTCTAAAGAACCTTTAGAATTTGTTTTTAAAATAATATTTAATTCAGAAATATTTTTTTTATTAATATTTTCAAACAAATTATCTAAACTAACTTTTTTTTGTTTAGAAAAAACTTTATTTTTTTGTTTTTCTTTTCTATAAATTGAAATTGATCGAGCTCTTTTTTCACTATCTATTACAGTTAAAATATCTCCAGAAATAGGTAAACCTGAAAATCCTAAAATTTCAACAGGTATTGATGGTCCTACTTTTAAAAGATTTTTATTATATTCATTTTTAATAGATTTTATTTTTCCATATTCAGTACCACATAAAATTACATCTCCTATTTTTAGTTCTCCTTTTTTTAAAATAATATTTGATACAGGACCTTTTCCTTTATCTAAAAAAGATTCTATAATAATCCCTTTAGCAGGAGTTTTTAAAGAAACAGATAATTCTAAAACTTCAGATTGTAATAATATATTTTTTAATAAATTATCAATTCCTTTATTTAATTTTACTGAAATATTTACAAATATGTTTTCCCCTCCTAATTTTTCAGAAAGAATATTATATTTCATTAACACATTTTTTATTTTTTCTATATTTATATTAGTTTTATCAATTTTATTAATTGCAACAATAATTGGAACTTTAGAATTTTGTGCATGTTTAATTGCTTCTATTGTTTGAGGCATAACTCCATCATCTGCAGCAATAATTAAAACTACTATATCAGTAATTTCCGCTCCTCTTTTTCTCATAGAACTAAAAGCGGAATGTCCTGGAGTATCAAGAAAAGTAATTTTTTTTCCATTAAAAGAAACATGATATGCTCCTATACTCTGAGTAATCCCTCCTTTTTCTTTATTTACAACAGAAGTTTTTCGAATACAATCTAATAAAGAAGTTTTTCCATGATCCACATGACCCATTATAGTTACAATAGGAGGTCTTATAAAATTTTTTTTATATTTACGTTTGGGATTATTTAAAATTGATTTTTTTAACTTATTTTTATAAATTAATTTTACAATAAAACCCATTTCTTCAGCAATTAATTGAGCTAAATCTATTTCTAAAACATTTTTTTTAGAAAGAACAATTCCAAACTCAATAATTTTTTTTATTAATATAGATTTTTTAATTCCCATTTTTTTAGATAATTCAAATACTGTAATTTTATCAAATATCTCAATTTTTTTTTTAAAAGAATTTTTTGGTTTTTTAAAAACTTGCTGTATAAAATTAATTCTTTTATTAAAATTTTTATTTTTGTTTTTTTTTAAATAAGAAGTATCTGAATTAGATTTTTTTTTAAACTTAAAATTAAGAAAATTTTTATTATTTCTATTTAAATTATTTCTAAAAATATTATTTTTTTTTTTAATAGATGAAACATTATTTTTTGTATAAATTTTATTAAAAATTTTTTTCTTTTTTTTTATATTTTTAAAATTATCCTGAATAATTTTTTTATTTTTATTACCAAAATTAAATTTTCTTGAATTATTTGGAAAATTTTTTTTTAAAACAGAAGAATTATTAATATTTTTTTTATTTTTTTTTATATTTTCATTTAAATTAAAAGATTTATTAAAAATTTTATTTTTTTTATTTAACAATTCTTTTGAATTTTTATTTTTAATATGAGTATTTTTATTATTTTTTTTAAAATCATTTTTTATCATTTTTTCTCTTATTTATTAATTAAATTTTTTAAAATTTAAAATATAAAAATTATATTTAATATTTTATTTTTTTTATAAATAAAAAATAAAAAATATTTTTATAATAAATATAATTTTATAAATTAAATTGAAAAATAATTAAAAAAATTTAATTATTTTTCATGATAATATTTATATTTTACATACATTTTTTTTTAATTCCAAACATATTATATTTATTTTTCTAAAAAATTATTTATTAAACCAGCAAATATTTCTCGCAGCCATAATTAATTTTCCAGCTTGTTTTGAACTTAATTTTTTAATATCTTTTAAATCATCAATACTCTGATTTGCTAATTCCTTTAAATTAAAGATATTTTTTTTAAATAATTGAGAAAATATAAAAGAATTCATACCTTTTAAATTTAATAATTTATTTTTTAAAATTAAATCTTGTTTAAATTCTTTTTTATTTAATTTCATATAAAGTAATAATTTTTTAAATTTTCTTAAAGAATTTTTTAATAAATTTTTATCAAAATTAAATATTTTTAAAAGCTTATTTTTAGAAAAAGATAATAACTCAGGAATAGTAAAAATATTATTTTTTAACAAATTAGCTAAAATAGTTTCATGAACATTTAATTGTTTTTTAAATAATTCATAAGCTATTTTTTTTTTATTTTTTCTTTTTTTCTCTAAATCTTCAACAGTCATTACATTTAATTCCCATTTACTTAAAATAGATGCTAATCTAACATTCTGTCCGTTTCTACCAATTGCTTGAGCTAAATTTTTTAAATCTACAGAAATATCTATAAATTTATTATATTTATCAATTACAATAGAAATAGCTTCAGCTGGAGCCATAGCATTTATAACAAATTGAGAAAGATTTTTATTCCATAAAACAATATCAATTCTTTCTCCAAATAATTCGTTTGAAACAGCTTGAACTCTTGCACCTCTCATCCCTACACAAGCTCCTACAGGATCAATTCTTTTATCATTTGTTTTAACTGCAATTTTTGATCTAGAACCAGGATCTCTTGCAATCTCTTTAATTTCAATTATTCCTTCACCTATTTCTGGAACTTCAATTTTTAATAATTCTGTCAACATTTCAGGTCTAGATCTACTTAAAAGTAATTGAATACTTTTTTTTTCTGATTCAATAAAATATAATATGCTCCTTACTCGATCACCTAACCTAAAATTTTCTCTTGGAAGCATTTCTTCTTTTGATAATAAACCTTCTGCATTATCTCCTAAATCTAAAATAATAAAATCCCTATTAATTTTTTTTACTATTCCTGGAATAATTTGATTTATTTTTTTTTTAAATTGATTAATAATTATTAATCGTTCTGCTTCTCTTACTTTGTGTATAATTACTTGTTTAGCAATTTGTGTAGTTATCCGATCAAATTTAATAGATTTAATTTCTTCTTCCATATAATCGTTTAATAATATATTTTTATTTTCATATTGGGCTGCATCTAAAGTAATTTCTTTAGTAGGTTTTAAAACATTTTTTACTACTAACCATCTTCTATAAGTTTTAAAACTTCCATCTTTTTTATTAATAATAACTCTTATGTTAATATCTTTTTTAAACTTTTTTTTAGTAGCAGTAGATAACGCTTTCTCTAAAGCTTGAAAAATAATTTCTTTTGGAATAGATTTTTCATTAGAAACAGATTCTATTACTGAAAGAATGTTTTTTCTCATATTTTTCACCTTAAAATTTTAGAATCTTAAAAATATAAAAAAAATATTTTTTAAAAATGTTTAAAAAAAATAATCAAAAATAAAAAAAGAAAAAAAAGAAATAAAAAAAATATTTAGTTCTTTTAATAAAAAACCCCGAACAAACGGGGTTTTTATAAAAAATAAATTATATAATTTAATTTAATACTACCTAAAATTTTTATTAAATAAAAAATTTTAAAAAAAATTATAAAAATACCGAGAACGGGACTTGAACCCGTACACTAAAATTTTTATTTAGTACTACTACCTCAAAGTAGCGTGTATACCAATTTCACCATCTCGGTTTTTAATTATTACATTAAATAAAAAATATTTAAAAAAAATAATTTAATATTTATACGTAATTATTAATATAACATTGTAATATATTTAACATTAAAAATAAAAACGCACAAAATATCGTCAAATTTGTTAAAAATTCATTTGAAGTAGAAATATTAAATGCATTTTTATGAGTATTATTCATTCCTATATTAGCTGAACCTTGACTTTTTTTTAATAAAATTAAAAAAATTAATAAAAAAGAAACAAATAAATATATCAACAAAAAAAAAATTCTCACTTTAAAATCCCTAATTTTATAATATTATATTAATAAATTTTTATATTAAAAATAATACTTATTTAAACAAAAAATTTTAAAACTATTAAATTACAAAAATAAATTTTCTAAAAAAAATATATTTTTTTAATTAAAAATAAAAATTTAATAAATTTTTCATATAAAAATTAGATTTAAAATATATTTAAAAATTTTTTTATAAATTTTTTAATATTTTTTTTATATAAAATTATATTTTAAAAAAAATAAATTTATTTATTTTTTTCAAAATCTTTATTAGTTAATTTTTTTCTTTTCATTAAAATCTCAATTTGTTTACAATTAATAGTTTCATATTTTACTAAAGCATCTTTCATTGAATGTAATATATCTATATTTTTTTCTAAAATATTTTTTGCTCTAATATAATTATTATCAATAATAGATTTAATTTCTTTATCAATGATTTTAGAAGTATTATTAGAAAAATTTGGAGTTCTAGAAACTGATTTTCCTAAAAAAATTTCCTCTTCTTCTTCTATATATAATAACGGTCCTAATTTTTTTGAAAAACCCCATTTTGTAACCATATTTCTAGCTAAATTAGTTGCTATTTTTATATCATTTGAAGCTCCTGTAGAAATATTTTCTTTTCCATAAATTATTTCTTCTGCTAATCTTCCTCCATATAAAACTGAAATCTGACTATCTAATTTTTCTTTAGTGATACTTAAACAATCTTCTTCAGGAAGAAAAAAAGTTACTCCTAATGCTTGACCTCTAGGTATAATTGTTACTTTATGTACTGGATCATGATTAGGTACTAATCTTCCAACAATAACATGACCAGCTTCATGATATGCTGTAGATTCTTTTTGTTTTTTAGAAATTATCATAGATTTTCTTTCTGAACCCATCATAATTTTATCTTTTGCTTTTTCAAAATCTAACATAGAAACAAAAGTATTATTATTACGTGCGGCAAATAAAGCTGCTTCATTTACTAAATTTGATAAATCAGCTCCAGAAAATCCAGGTGTTCCACGTGCAATAATCATAGGATCAAAATCTTTTGATATTAAAATTTTTTTAACATGAACACTCAATATTTGAGCCCTTCCTTGAATATCTGGTAATGATACAAAAACTTGACGATCAAATCTACCAGGACGTAATAAAGCTGGATCTAACACATCAGGACGATTAGTTGCAGCTATTAAAATAACTCCTTCATTTTTATCAAAACCATCCATTTCTACTAAAATTTGATTTAATGTTTGTTCTCTTTCATCATGACCTCCTCCTAAACCAGTTCCTCTTTTTCTTCCAACAGCATCGATTTCATCAATAAAAATAATACACGGAGATAATGCTCTTGAATTTTCAAACATATCTCTTACTCTTGATGCACCAACTCCAACAAACATTTCTACAAAATCCGATCCTGATATACTAAAAAATGGAACTTTAGCTTCTCCTGCAATAGCTTTAGCTAATAAAGTTTTTCCTGTTCCTGGAGGACCTATCATTAAAATTCCTTTTGGTATTTTTCCTCCTAATTTTTTAAATCTTTTTGGTTCTTTTAAATATTCTACTAATTCTTTTACTTCATCTTTTGCTTCATCACATCCTGCCACATCTATAAATGTTGTTTTAATTTCATTTTTTTTAAATATTCTCGCTTTACTTTTTCCAAAAGACATTGCTCCTTTTCCTGATCCTAATTGCATTTTTTTAATAAAAATAATCCACATTAATGCTAATAAAATCGTTGGAAACCAAGAAATAAAAATAGAAAATAAAAGACTAACTTCTTCCGGTTTTTTTCCTGATATTTGAACATGTTTGTTCATAAGAGTTGTTAATAATTTTGGATCATTAATAGGTAAAAAAGTAAAATATTTGCTATTGTCTTTTTTAATAACATAAATTTCATTTTCATTTATAATAACTTGACTAATTTTATTTTTATTTACATCAGATAAAAAAGTTGAATAGTTAACTTGATAATGATTTTTATTATAATTAAAAGTAATATTTTGAAAAAAAGAAGTCAATGCAATAAAAATAATCGACCAAATAATTAGGTTTTTAACCATTTTACTCAAAAGATTTACCCTCATTTAAATTAAAAAATACATTTAAATTCAATATTACTCATAAATTTTTATATTTTTTGCTAAAATAAAAATTTCACGAGAATTTACCCTAGAAGCATTTGGCTTATATACTACGACACTATTAAAAAATTTTTTAATTAATTTTAAATATAAATTAAAACCTTCTCCTTGAAATACTTTTGTTAAAAAAAATCCATTTCTATATAAAAGTTTTTTAGATAAATTAAAAGCTATTTTGCTTAAACATATAGATCTATACACATCAATAAAAGAATGTCCTGTAGTTTTAGGAGATAAATCAGACATTATTAAATCTACTTTTTTATTTTTTAATAAACTTATTAATAATGAATAAGTTTTATTTTTTCTTATATCTCCTTGTATAAAAGTTACTTTTGGAATTTTATTCATAAAACGGATATCACAAGAAAAAATTTTACCTTTTTTATGAACTTTTTTTGAAGCATATTCTGACCAACTTCCAGGAGAACATCCAATATCTAAAACTAAATTAGAATATTTAAAAATTTTAAATTTTTTATCAATTTGATCTATTTTAAACCATGCTCTAGATCGTAATTTTTTTTTATGTGTTTTCTTAACATAAAAATCTTTAAAATAATTTTTTAACCAACGTTTAGAGCTAGATTTTTTTTTTTTAATCATACATTTCTTTTTAAAAAAGTAAAAAAAATAATTTTCTTAAAAAATTAAAAAAACAAAAAAAAATATTTTTTTTAAAATTAATTATAACAATAATAAATAAATATTTTATATTTAATTATTTTTTATTAAAAAAATTTAAATAAATAGAAAATTTTTTAATTATATTTTAAAAATATATTTTTTTAATTATATATATTTAACTTTTAATATCTTATATTTTATATGACCAGATGGAGTTTTTATTGTTGTTAATTCATTTTTTTTTTTTCCAATTAATCCTTGAGCCATAGGTGAATTAATAGAAATCAATTGTTTTTTAAAATTTGCTTCATCATCTCCAACAATTTTATAAACATAAATATCTTTTGAATCAATATTTAAAATATTTACAGTAGCACCAAAAAATATTTTCTTATGAAAACTCATTTTTTTTACATCTATAACATTAGCGTGAGATAATTTATATATAATTTCCTGAATTCTTCCTTCACAAAAACTTTGTTCTTCTTTAGCTGAATGATATTCAGCATTTTCTTTTAAATCTCCATGAGCTCTTGCTTTAGCAATATCAGAAATTATTTTTGGTCTTATTACATTTTTTAATTTATTTAATTCCTCACGTAATTTATTTTGACCGTTTATAGTCATTGGAATATTGTTTTCCATATAAGCACCTTAATATTTATAAATATAAAATTTTAAAGAAAATAATTTTATTTTTAAAATAATTTTTTAAAATAAAGATTTTATTTAAATATTATAAATGAATTTAAAAAAATAAAAATAAAAAATTAAGATTTTTATAATACATGATATATTAATAAAATTAATTTTTTATTTAAATACTAATAATTTATTATTTATTTTTAAATAAAAATTTTTTAATTATATTTAAATATTTCTATTTAAAAATTTAAAAAACTAATCATAATGAAAAAAAAAATAAAAAAAATATTATTTAATAAATTAAACTTGTCATATATAAAAATTAAAAAAAAAAATAATTATTATAAAATAATAGCTGTAGGAAAAATATTTTCAAATATGAATATGTTAGAAAAACAAAAAATTATATATTCTCATCTATTAAAATATATTACTAATAAAAAAATACATGCTATTTCAATAAAATCTTATTCGAATAAAGAATGGAACAAAATAAATAAAGTTAAATTAATTAAATAAAAAACTCATTATTTTTTTAAAAATAATTTTTAAAAAATATATTATTTAATTTCTAATAAATAAAAATTTAAATATTGGAGTTATTATGTATGCTGTATTTATAAATGGAGGAAAACAATACAAGGTTAAAATAGGACAAACATTAAGATTAGAAAAAATTAACTCTAAATCAGGAAGTTTAATAAATTTTAATAAAGTTTTATTATTAAAAAAAAATAATAAAACTTTTTTAGGTAATCCTATTTTAAAAAATACTATTGTTCAAGCTAAAATTTTTAGTCATGGAAGAGAAAAAAAAATTCAAATTATAAAATTTAATAGAAGAAAACATTATAAAAAAAAACAAGGACATAGACAAAATTATACTAGTGTAAAAATTATAAATATAAAACACAATAAGGAAATAAAAAATGGCACATAAAAAAGCGGGAGGATCTACTAGAAACGGAAGAGATTCACATTCAAAAAGACTCGGAATAAAAAAATTTGGAGGAGAATTTGTTCGTTCTGGATCTATTATTGTTAAACAAAGAGGAACAAAATTTCATTCCGGAAAAAATACTAAAAGTGGAAGAGATCATACTATTTATTCAATAATAGATGGAATTGTAGAATTTACTAGAAAAGGACCTAAACAAAAAAAAACAATTAATATTATAAAAATATAAAAAATTTATTTAAATAATTTAAATTTAAATTTAAATTATTTAAATTTTTTATTTTAAAAAATAGAAAAAATTAATTCTTTTACTATTTAAAGTAGATTTTATGAAATTTATAGATGAAGCAATAATTACATTAAAAGCAGGAAATGGAGGAAATGGAATTGTTAGTTTTAGAAGAGAAAAAAATGCTCCAAAAGGTGGTCCTGATGGAGGAGATGGAGGAAACGGAGGTAATATATGGTTCCAATCAAATAAAAACATAAATACATTAATTGAATACACATTTAAAAAAATTATTTCGGCAGAAAATGGAGAAAATGGAAAAAATCAAAATAAATCAGGAAAAAAAGGAAGAGATAAAATACTTTATGTTCCTGTAGGTACTAAAATAATTGACTTAAAAAATAATAAAATTATTAAAGAATTTACTCAAGATAAACAATCTATTTTAATTAATCAAGGTGGATGGCATGGATTAGGAAATAATAGATTTAAATCCCCTACAAATAGAACTCCAAAAAAAAGATCATTAGGAAAAAAAGGAGAAATTAAAGAAATAAAATTAGAATTATCACTTTTAGCTGATGTAGGAATTTTAGGTTTACCAAATGTTGGGAAATCTACTTTTATGAAAAGTATTTCTTCAGCAAAACCTAAAATAGGAAATTATTTTTTTACTACTTTAATTCCAAATTTAGGTGTTTTTTTTACTAAATCTAAAAAGAGAATTGTAATTGCTGATATTCCTGGAATTATAAAAGGAGCATCAAAAGGTGTAGGTTTAGGAATAAAATTTTTAAAACATTTAGAAAAATGTAAAATACTTTTACATATAATTGATTTATCTGTATTAAATTATAAACAAATAATTAAAGATATGTTAATAATTAAACATGAATTAAAAATGTATAAAAAATCACTATATAAAAAAAAAAGATGGATTATTTTTAATAAAATAGATCTTTTAGATAAAAAAAATATTTCTAAAAAAATTATAAAAATTATAAAAAATACAAAAAAAATAAAAAAATATTATTTAATTTCATGTATTACTAAAGAAGGAATAAATAATCTTTGTAAAGATTTAAGCGAATTAATTTAATTTGAAAAATATATAATTAATATTAATAAAACTAATTTTATACAAGTTAAAAAAAATGAATTAAAAAATAAAAAAAATTTTATTATTTAACTTGTATATAATAATATAAATTTTTTATCTTTTAGAAAATTGAGGTCTTCTTCTAGATTTTCTAAAACCAACTTTTTTTCTTTCTACTTTACGAGAATCTCGAGTAACAAAACCGCATTTTCTTAACTCTTTCAATAAAGAATTATCATATTGAATTAATGCACGTGTAATTCCTTGTCTGATAGCTCCAGCTTGACCCGAAGTTCCTCCTCCCTTTACTGTTATATAAAAATCAAATTTATCTTTCATATCAATTACATATAAAGGTTGTTTAATAATCATACATGCTGTTTTTCGACTAAAATATTCTTCTAAAGATTTTTTATTAACAATAATTTTTCCTTTTCCAATTTTTAAAAAAACTCGAGCTGAAGAAGATTTTCTTCGACCTGTTCCATAATTTTTTACCATTATCATATTTTTATTCCTATTATATTTTTAATAAAACTGGTTTTTGAGCCATATGAAAATTATTTAATTTAGGATAAACTTTTAATTTTTTAAAAATTAATCTACCTAAGGGTCCTTTTGGAAGCATTCCATAAACAGATTTTTTTATAATTCTTTCAGGATATTTTTTAAAAATTTCTAAAAAATTATTTTTTTTTAATCCTCCAACATGACCTGTATGTCGATAATATATTTTTTTTTCAGACTTTTTTCCTGTTAAACGTATTTTCGAAGCATTAATTACAATAATATAATCTCCTACATCTATATTTGGAGTATATATTGGTTTATGTTTTCCTCTTAAATAATGTGAAATTATACTGGATAAACGACCAAGAATTTTATCTTTTGCATCTATATAATACCAATTTCTTTGAATTTTTTTTTTAGAAATTGAAAAACTTTTTATATTCATAAAAATCCCTATTATTCTAATTTTTATTTAATTTTTAAAAAATTAAAAAACATCATAAATAAACAAATTAATTTTTTAAGAAAATTTTCTAAAATAATAACATTAAAATATTTTTTTAGAATAAAATTTTTACTTTAAAAAAATATATTATAGTTAATATTTAATAAAAAAAAAAAAAATAAATTAATAAATTTATAATGTATAATAAAAATTATAAATAAAAAACTTTGTTAAAATAAAAAGTTTTTTTTAAAATACTATAAAAAAATATGAAAAATAAAGAAAATCTTTTTAATTTAAGAAAAAAAATTAATAAAATTAATACATCAATCATAAAATTATTATATAAAAGAGAATTAATTTCTAAAAAAATTATTAATGAAAAAATAAATATAAATTATCCAATAAAAGATTCTATTAGAGAAAACAAAATTTTTAAAGAAATTATTAAAAAAGGAAAAAAATATAATTTAAAAAAAAAATATTTAATAAAAATATTTAAAGAAATTATAACAAATTCCATTAAAATACAAAAAAAAATATATAAAAAAAAAAAATCATAAAAATATCTTTTTTAGGACCTAAAGGATCTTATTCTTATTTAGCAGCTTTAAAATATGCCAAAAAAAGAAAAAAAATTTTTTATGAATTACCATGTAAAAACTTTAAAAAAATATTAAAAAATATCAAAAAAAAAAAATCAAAATACGCAATTTTTCCTATAAAAAATAGTGTTTCAGGAAAAATTAATGAAATAAAAAAATTTTTTAAAAAAAAAAATTTTTTTATTAAAGAAAAAATAATTATTCCTATTCAACATTGTATTATATCTAAAAAAAAAATATCTCTAAATAATATAAAAAAAATTTATAGTCATACACAACCTATCAAACAATGTAAATCCTTCTTAAAAAAATTTCCTAATTGGAAAATTAAATATACTAATAGTTCTTCTGAAGCAGTTAAAAAAATATCTTTAAAAAAAAAAAATAATGTTGCTGCTATAGGAAATAAAAAATGTAAAAAATTATATAATTTATATTTAATAAAAGAAAATATTTCTGATCAAAAAAATAATAAAACTACATTTTATATAGTATCAAAAAAATAAAATTTTAATTTTATTTATTAAAATTACAAAATTTAAAAAAAAACCTTATAAAAATTAAAATTTTATTTATAATATTCTACTAATTTAAAAAATTTTGAGAAAAAAATGTTTAAAAATTTAAGTAAAAAATTTTCAGAAATTATAAAAAGAATATCTAGTAAAGGAAGAATAACTAAAAATAGTATAAAAAAAACTTTACGTGAAGTAAGAGTTGCTTTATTAGAAGCAGATGTAGCATTAGTAGTTATAAAAAATATAATTAATAATGTAAAAAAAAAATGTATTGGAATGGAAATAAATAACTCATTAACTCCAGGTCAAGAACTTATAAAAATTTTACAAAAAGAAATTTCATTAATTATTGAAAAAAATGATGTTTCTATTAAATTTTTAAATAAAAAATTATCTATATTTTTAATGATAGGACTTCAAGGATCTGGAAAAACTACAAGTGTAGGAAAATTAGCTAAATTATTTTCTGAAAAATACAAAAAAAAAGTTTTAGTTGTTTCAATAGACGTATATAGGTCTGCAGCTATTAAACAATTAAAAATTGTATCTTCAAAAATAAAAGTTGATTTTTTTCAATCTGATAACTCACAAAAACCAATAGATATTTCAAAAAAAGCAATAGAATATGCTAATATAAAAAAATACGATATATTAATTATAGATACTGCTGGACGCTTACATATTGATAAAAAATTAATGTATGAAATAAAAAAAATTCATCAAGAAATTAATCCTTTTGAAACTATTTTTGTTTTAGATTCTATGATTGGACAAGATTCTATTAATGTAATTAAAAGTTATTATAAAGCATTACCTATTACTGGAATTTTTTTAACTAAAATAGATTCTAATACTAGATGTGGAGTTATTTTATCAATAAAATATTTAACTAATATTTCAATTAAATTTGTAGGTACTGGAGAAAAATTTGATAAAATTGAAGTATTTAATTCAAAAAAAATGGTTTCAAAAATTCTTGGAATGAAAAATGAAATATCATTGATTAATTCTATAGAAAAAAAAATTGATCAAGAATATTTAAAAGAACTAGATAAAAAAATACAAAAAGGAGAAGAATTCAATTTAAACGATTTTTTAAAACAAATTGATCAAATAAATAAATTAGGAAATATGAAAAATATATTAAATAAAATACCAATGAATGTTAATTTTAAAAAAAATGTTTTATTTGAAATAAATGATAATATGTTTAAAAAAATAAAATCTATTATTCAATCTATGACAGAAAAAGAAAGAAAAAATCCAAAAATAATTAAAATATCTAGAAAAAAAAGAATCTCTATGGGATCAGGAAATAGTATTCAATCAATAAATAAATTATTAAAACAATTTAAATCTATGAAAAAAATAATGAAAAAAATTAAAAATGTAGGAATAATAAAAATGTTTAACACAATAAAAAAAATGTTTGGTTAAAACATATAAAAAATATATTTTTTTTTAAAAAATTTAAAATATTATAAAATATAAAGGAAATAATTAATATGGTAAAAATTAGACTTTCTAGACACGGATCCAATAAAAAACCTTTTTACAAAATAATAGTTACAGATAGTAGATCACCAAGAAATGGTCGTTTTATAGAAAAAATTGGTTTTTTTAATCCTATATTAAAAAATAAAGAAAATTCATTAAAAATAAATTTAAAAAAAATTCAATATTGGATTAGTGTTGGAGCAAAAATGTCTAATAAAGTAAAAAAATTAAACATAAAATATAAAAAAATAATTAATGGATAAAAAAAAAGAAGAAAAAATAATATTAGGAAAAATATGTTTTCCTCATGGAATTTTAGGATGGTTAAAAATTTTTTCTTTTACTGAAAAAAAAGAATCTATTTTTAAATATAAAAAATTAAATATAAATATAAAAAATTCTATTTGTATTTTAAAAATTCAAAAATGGAAATATCAAAATAAATATTTTTTAATTAAAATAAAAAATATAAATAACAGAAATGAAGCTTTATTATTAAAAAATAAAAAAATATTTATTTATTCAAAACAACTAAAAAAAAGAAAAAATGAATATTTTTGGCATGAAATTTTAAATTGTAAAATATTTGATCAAAATAAAAATTTTTTAGGTATAGTAAAAAAAATATTAAGAACTCAATCAAACGATGTTTTAGTAATTAATAATAATATAAAAAAAATTAAAAAAAAAAGAGAAATATTAATTCCTTTTATACAAAAAAAAATTATTAAAGAAATTAATTTAAAAAAAAAAATTATTTTTATTAAATGGAAAAAATAAAAAATGAAAATAAAAGAAAATATCACTTTTAAAGTTATAACTATCTTTCCAAAAATGTTTAAATCAATTAAAAAATATGGAATTCTTTCAAAAGCAATAAAAAAAAAATTATTAATCTTAAAATAATAAATTTAAGAAAATTTAGTTTAAATAAAAATAAAAATATTGATGATAGACCTTATGGAGGAGGACCTGGAATGATAATGAGTTTTTTTCCTTTAAAAAAAGCAATTATTAAAGCTAAAAAAAATAAAAAGTTTTTAGTTATTTATTTATCTCCTCAAGGAAAAAAAATAAACAATACTCGACTAAAACTTTTATCTAAAAATAAAAGAATTATATTAATTTGTGGAAGATATCAAGGAATTGATCAAAGATTAATAGATAACTTAGTTGATAAAGAAATATCTATTGGAGATTATATATTAACAGGAGGAGAATTAGCAGCAATGGTTTTAATAGATGGAATATCAAGATTTGTTTCAGGAGTAATAAAAAAAAATAAAAAAAAACTTCATGATTCTTTTACAAACTCTTTATTAGATTACCCACATTACACAAGACCTAAAAAAATTTGTAAAATGAAAGTTCCTAAAGTACTTTTATCTGGAAATCATAAGAAAATAGAAAAATGGAGATTAAAAAAATCAATTATTCAAACTTTTTTAAAAAAACCTAAATTACTAAAAAATAAATTTAATTTATCTAATAAAATAAAAGAGAAAATTAAACATATAATCAATTTAAAAAAAAGAAAATAAATGAATAAAATAATAAATTCTATAGAAAAAAAACAAATTAAAAAAAATATACCTAAATTTCGTTCTGGAGATACTATTGAAGTTAAAGTATGGGTAATAGAAGGATCAAAAAAACGTTTGCAATCTTTTAAAGGAATTGTAATAGCAATAAAAAACAGATTTTTAAACTCTTCTTTTTGTGTTAGAAAAATATCAAATGGAGAAGGAGTGGAAAGAGTTTTTCAAACTCACTCTAACAACATCAAAAAAATTTCTATAAAAAGGAAAGGAAACGTTCGTAAATCAAAATTATATTATTTACGCAAAAAATTTGGAAAATCTGCACGTATTAAAGAAAAAATTTAATATTAAAAAATTTGTATTATTTTTCATTTAAAACACGCAGTCATAACAAAATGTTTGACTGCATGATTTAAAATTTTTAAATAACATATTAAAAAAATTATTTAATAAAATTATTTTGTTCCTCCTATAGTTAAATTATCTATCTTAATAGTTGGTTGACCCACACAAACAGGAATTTCTTGACCTTCTTTAACACAAATACCTGTTCCATTTTCTATAAATAAATCATTTCCTACCATAGATATTTTATTCATAATTTCTATTCCTGAACCAATTAAAGTTACTCCTTTAATTGGATGTATAATTTTTCCCTTATTAATTAAATATGCTTCTGAAGCAGAAAAAACAAATTCTCCAGAAGTAATATCTACTTGACCTCCAATAAAACTTACTGCATAAATCCCATAATCAACACTTTCTATAATTTCTTTTTTAGTAGACTTTCCAGGCAACATATAAGTATTAGTCATACGTGGAATAGGAAGACTAGAATAAGATTCTCTTCTACCATTTCCTGTAGAATTAGTATTTGTTAAATAAGAATTAAATTTGTCTTGAAGATATTTTTTTAACACTCCATTTTTTATTAAAACATTATATTGTCCAGGAGTTCCTTCATCATCGATAGAAATAGATCCTCTAAAATTTTTTTTTGTTCCATCATCTATTATTGTACATAAATTAGAAGCAATTTTTTTTTCTAATTTATCACTATATACAGATAATTTTTTACGATTAAAATCTCCTTCTAATCCATGACCTACAGCTTCATGAATTAATACTCCAGGTAATCCAGAACCCAATACAACAGGAAAAAAACCCGAAGGGGCTTCCTTAGAAAAAAGATTTAAAATAGAAATTCTTGCAGCTTCTTCTGAAAATTTTTTTATATTTGATACTCCATCTTTATTTTTTTTTAAAAAATATTTATATGTTCCTCGAATTCCTCCTCCATATGTACCTACTTCTCTTTTTCCTCTATCTTCTGATAAAACTTTAATAGAAAGAGAAACTAAAGGTCGAATATCAGTTTCTAAAACACCATCTGTAGAAGCTATTAAAACATATTCATATGTTCCATTTAAGCAAGCACTTACTTGGTATATCCTAGAATCATATTGTCTAGAAAATTTATCTACTTGATATAATATATCTATTTTTTCTTTATTAGATAAAGAATTTAAAGGATTACTAAAATCATAAAAATAATCATGTTTTTTAGAAATAAAATTTTTATTTTTAAAAATAAATCCTTTATCTAAAACATTTTTTACAGAACGAGCAATTTTATGTAATCCAATAGAAGTAATTTGATCTACATAAGCAAAACTAGTCATTTCATTAGAAATTGCTCTTAATCCTATACCTTTATTAATATTATAAGTTCCATTTTTAATAATTTTATCTTCTAAAATCCAACATTCATTAAATTTAGATTGAAAATAAATATCAGAATAATTAATATTTCTTTTTGAAATATCTGATAATACAGAAAAAATTTCTTCTATACTGATATTATTATTAATTAAAATCTTATTTTTTACAAAATCAAAACTCATATAAACTCTCTTATTTAAAAATTTTTTTAATATATTAATTAAAAAATTTATATAATATTATTAATAAAATATTGAAAAATTATTTTAAAAAAAAAAAATAAAAAAAAAAATAAATTTTATATATTGTATATTATTGCTTATATTGTATAATAAAATTTATTTTTATTTTCTTTAAATAAATTAAAATATTTAAAAAAAAAAGAAAATTATAAAAAGAACAAAAAATATGAAAAAAAAATTTAATATATTAATTCTTAATGGCCCTAATTTAAATCTTTTAGGAAAAAGAGAAAAAAAAATATATGGAAATATTTCATTATCTATTTTAGTTAATGATCTAATAAAATATTCTAAAAAATTAAATATAAATCTTTCTCATTTTCAAACTAATGCAGAACATATTTTAATTGAAAAAATACATAAAGCAAAAAAAAAAATTCATTATATAATTATTAATCCAGCAGCTTTTACACATACTAGTATTGCTTTAAGAGATTCTTTATTAGCTGTAAATATTCCATTTATAGAAGTTCATATATCTAATATTTATTCTAGAGAAAATTTTAGATCACATTCTTGGTTTTCTGATATTTCAAATGGAATAATATGTGGATTAGGAGTTGAAAGTTATAAATGGGCATTAAAAATAGCTGCACAGCGATTATTAAAAAAAAATAATTAAAATTTTTAAATATAAAATTATTATACTTACACTTTCATTATTCTAAAAATAGAAAGTGTATATAAAATATTTTTTTAAATTATTTATTTATATTTTTTTAAAATAGATAATAATTTTTTAATATCTTGAGGAAATTTTATTTTTAATTTAATAATTTTATTCTTAAATGGATGTATAAATTTTATTTTATATGCATGTAAAACTTGTCTATGAAAATTTTTTACTTTATTAAATAAAATACTATTATTAAAACCTTTAAAAAAATTTAAATTACATTTATATTTTTGATCTCCTAAAATAGGATGTTTAATATGTAACATATGTACTCTAATTTGATGAGTTCTTCCAGTTAATAACTTTAATTTTAATAATGTAAAAAATTTATATTTTTTTTTAACAGTATAATAAGTTAATGATTCTTTTCCATCTAAAGTTACTGCCATACATGTACGTTTAAATTTATTACGACCAATAGGAGCATTTATTAATCCTTCATTTTTTATTTTTCCAAATACTAAAGCTTTATATTCTCTATGAATTTTTCTTAATTTCATCATTTTTTTTAACAAAAAATACATAGAAATAGTTTTAGCAATTATTATTAATCCTGTAGTATCTTTATCTAAACGATGAATAATACCAGCTCTGGGAATATTTAAAATATCTTTATAATAATAAATTAATCCATTAAGCAAAGTTCCACTATAATTACCATGACCAGGATGAACAACTAAAGAATGAGGTTTATTAATAACTAAACAATATTTATCTTCATAAATAATATTTAAAAAAATTTTTTCTGGAGTAAAATAATTTACTACTTTATAGTAATATTTAACATGAATAATGTCTCCTTTTTTTATTTTAAAATCTGGAGAAGTAATTATTTTATCATTAACCGTAACATATTTTTTTATAATACATTTTTTAAAATGATTTCTAGAATATTTTTTAAAACATTGAGCTAAAAATTTATCAATTCTATTTTTATTAAAAATTTTTTTAGAAACTATTTTAGTTAATAAAACTAATCTCTTCATATGTAATCCTTTTATTAATAAAATTAAAAAATACATAATTTTTATATAAATTTTAAAAAAAATTTTTTAATTTAAGAAATTTTTTAAAAAAAAAAACATAAAGTTTTATACTTAAAATAAAATAATTTATAATAAAACAAACAATATTATAAAAATAAATAAATTTATAATTTATTAAAAAAATAAAAAATGTTCTAATTAATAATAAAAAATTATTTTTATATATTTTTAATATAATTTATATTTTTTTTGCGTTTTTTTTATTTTTTTTTTTTTTATTTTTTTATTATTTTTGGATTTATATGATAAAAACAACAAGTTTTATACGTCAAAATTTTTTAGAATTTTTTAAAGAAAAAAAACATAAAATTTATCCTGGAAGTTCATTAGTTTTAGAAAATGATCCAACTCTTTTATTTGTAAATGCTGGAATGAATCAATTTAAAAATATTTTTTTAGGATATCAATTTACAAAAAATAAAAGAATTTCTACAATTCAACATTGTATACGTACTGGAGGAAAACATAATGATCTTAAAAATGTAGGATATACAAATAGACATCATACATTTTTTGAAATGTTAGGAAATTTTAGTTTTGGAAGTTATTTTAAAGAAAAATCTATTATTTATGCATGGGAATTATTAACATCAAAAAAATGGTTTGGAATTGATCAAGATAGATTATCAGTAACAATTTATGAAAATGATATAGAATCTTTTCATATATGGAAAAATATAATTGGTTTATCTGATAATAAAATAATAAAAATGAAAGATAAAAAAAATTTATTATATACATCTAAAAATTTTTGGAAAATGGGAAAATATGGTCCTTGTGGGCCTTGTACTGAAATTTTTTATAATTATAAAGAAAAAAATAAGAAATTTTTAGAAATTTGGAATATAGTATTTATGCAATATAATGCATTACCAAATAAAATATATAAAAAATTAAAGACTCCTTCAGTTGACACTGGAATGGGATTAGAAAGAATAGCTTCAATTTTACAAGGAGTAAAATCAAATTATAAAATAGACATTTTTAAAAATATAATAAAAAATATTAAAAAACTAAATATAATAAAAAAAAATAATAATCAATCTTTAAGAGTTATATCAGATCATATTCGTTCTAGCTCTTTTATTATTGCAAATAATATTCTTCCATCTAATGAAAATAGAGGTTATATTTTAAGAAAAATTATTAGAAGAGCAATATTACATGGAAGAAATATTGGAATTAATAAATGTTTTTTTTATAAATTAGTTCCTATTTTAATAAAATTTATGGGAAGTGAAAATAAAATTTTAATTAAAAATAAAAATAAAATTGAAAAAATATTAAAAATTGAAGAATTAAAATTTTCTGAAACTTTAAAAAAAGGATTAAAAATATTAAAAAACGAAATTATAAATATAAAAAATAATATTTTAGATGGAGAAATAGTATTTTATTTATATGATACACTAGGATTTCCTATTGATTTAACAAAAGAATTCTGTAAAGAAAAAAATATTATTATTGATAAAATAAGTCTAAAAGAAAAAATAAAAAAACAAAAAGAAAATTCTGTTAATAAAATAAAAACAAAAATAAATGGAATATCTTTACCAAAAATAAAAAAAAATATTTTTGTAGGGTATAAAAATTTTAAAAAAAATAGTTTAATAAAATTATTATATGTAAAAAAAAAAATTGTATCAATTATAAAAAATAAAGAAAAAGGACAAATAATAATTGAAAAAACTCCATTTTATCCTGAATCAGGAGGACAAATTGGAGATTCAGGAGTAATTAAATCAAAAACTGGAAAATTTATTGTTTGTAATACAAAAAAATATGGAAAATTTATTATTCATAATGGATATATGGATTATGGATATATTATTAAAAATGATTTAATAACAGCTAAAATTAATTTAAAAAAAAGAAAATTAATAGAAAAAAATCACACTGCTACTCATTTATTAAATTCTGCATTAAAAAAAATATTAGGAAAAAATGTAATACAAAAAGGTTCATTAATTAATGATAAAAAAATAAGATTTGATTTTACATATTTTAAAAGTTTAACATTTAAAAAAATTTATAAAATAGAAAAATTTGTAAATAAAGTTATTCAAAAAAATATTAAAATAAAATATAATTTAAAAAAATTTAAAGAAGCTAAAAATAAAAAATTTACTTTTCTTAAAAATAAAATATATAAAAAAATAGTCAGGACTATTTCTATTAAATCTTTTTCTAAAGAATTATGTAAAGGAACACATGTAAAAAAAACAGGAAAAATATTTTTATTTAAAATAGTTAATGAAAAAAGTATATCTTTTGGAATAAGAAGAATAGAAGCATTAACATATAAAAAAGCTTTTTCAAAAATAAAAAAACAAGAAAAAGACATTCAAAAAATAAAAAAAATTATTAATTCTAATGACTGTTATTACATAAAAAAAATAAAAAATATTTTAATAGAGAACAAAAAATTATTTAAAAAAAACAAAAATATTAATAAGAAATATATTTATTTAATTTCAAAAAAAATTTCAAAAAAAGTTATTAAAATTAATAATAATTATTTTTTACTATATCAATTTAAAAATGAAAAAAAAAACAATCTTAAATATATAATTGATGAATTACAAAAAAAATTTCAATCAATAATAATAATTTTAATAAATTTTTCAAAAAAAATTAATTTTTTAATTAAAATTAGCAAAAATTTAACAAAAATTATTCAAGCAAAAAAATTACTTTTATTTATGTTTAAAAAAATTAAAGGAAAAGGAGGGGGAAATATATACATTTCAGAAGGAATTTTATATAAATCTAACTCTATTAAAAAAGAAATAATTTTATTTAAAGAATTTATTATTTCTAAATTAAAAAAATTATAAATAAAATATTAAAATTTTTTTACAAAAATATATAAATTAAATTTATATTTAAAAAATTTTAAATATTTAAATTTCATTTAAAATTAAAATTCTAAAAATAAAAATTTTTTTAAGGAAAAAAAATGTTAATTCTAACAAGAAGAATAGGTGAAACATTAGTAATAGGAGATGAAATAACAGTTACAGTTTTAGGAGTAAAAGGAAATCAAGTTAGAATAGGAGTAAATGCACCAAAAGAAATTTCAGTACATAGAGAAGAAATATATCAAAAAATACAAGCAGAAAAAAAAAAAAAAAAAAATAAAAAAAATAAATAAATTTTTTTAATTGTATTTTTTTTAAAATAAATAAAAATGTTCTATATTAATATTTAAATATAAAATTGACTTTTAAAAAGAAAAAAGTATAAAATGAAAAGATTAAAAAATAAAGGTAGTTTATTTTTTTAAAAAAAAGTTAAAGTGAGATGGCTGAGTGGTTGAAAGCGTTCCCCTGCTAAGGGAGTATGTATAAAAATATGCATCGAGGGTTCGAATCCCTCTCTCACTATATTTTTTTTTCCTTTAAAAACATTTTTTCTACATCCGTAGCTCAGTTGGATAGAGCACTCGGCTACGAACCGAGAGGTCGTGGGTTCAAATCCTACCGGATGTAATTAAAGAAAAATTAATAAAATTTTAAAAAATATAAAAATTTTTTAAAAAAATAAAAAAAATTTTTATAATAAATTATAAAAATTTATGAAAATTATATATTATAAATTATTTTTCATTTTTTCTAAAAATTACTTTAACTTTGTTTATTTTACTAACCAATAAAACATCTGGTTTTCTTTGAGAAAATATTCCGACAGAAATAACTCCAGGTATATTATTAATTTTATTTTCTAAATCAAATGGATTATTTATATATAAATTACTAATATCTAATATATAATTATTATTTTCTGTAATAATTTTATTTCTTTTTTTTACAATACCACCTAGTTTTTCTAATTTTTTTTTAACATATTTATATGACATTGGTAAAACTTCTACAGGTAAAGGAAATTTTCCTAAAATTTTTACTTCTTTAGTTTCATCAATAATACAAATAAATTTTTTTGCTGCCGAAGCAATAATTTTTTCTTTAGTTAAAGCAGCTCCTCCACCTTTAATCATATCCATATTTCTATTAATTTCATCTGCACTATCAATATATAAAGGAAGATTATTAATCTTATTTAATTCAAAAATTTTTATACCATTTTTTTTTAAATTTTCTGTTGTTTTAATAGAAGAAGAGACAGCTCCAATTATTTTATTTCGAATAGTTTTTAAGAAATCTATAAAATAAGATATAGTAGATCCTGTTCCAACTCCAATAATAATATTTTTAGGTATAAACTTTAACACTTCTAAAGCTACTTTTTTTTTTAGTTTTTTTAATTTCATAAAATTAATACCATAAATATTTTTATAAATTTTAATTTTAATTAAATTTATTTAAAATATAAAAAAATTAAATAAATTAAAAAAAATAATTTTTATAAAATTTAATTTATATAGTTATAAACTTAAAAATATTTTTAAATTATAAAAAATAATATTTTTATAAAAATATAATAAAAAAATTATCTGGGGTACCTGGATTCGAACCAGGGATGTCGGTATCAAAAACCGATGCCTTAACCTCTTGGCCATACCCCAAAAAAAAAACATTAAAAAAAATACTAAAATTTTTTTACGGAAGGCGAGATTTGAACTCGCAAACCTAATAAGGCGCCAGAACCTAAATCTGGTGCGTCTACCAATTTCGCCACTTCCGCTAAAAATTATTAAATAATTTAAAAATACCTTTTAAAATATTATTTATTAGCTATGATGGGATTTGAACCCATGACCTCAGCGTTATGAATGCTGTGCTCTAACCAACTGAGCTACATAGCTTTAATAAAAATTTAAAATAACAAATTAAAAAATATGGTTTTTCTTAAAAAAAATTTAAAATAAATTTTTAAGATATAATTTTATAAAATTTTTATGGATAAAATTTTATATTTTAATTTTTTTTCAAAATTATATCATATAAAAAAAAAAAATTCTATATTTAAAATAATTTAAAAAAATTTTAGAGTAATTATAAAAATATATAAAAATTTTAAAAAATATTTAAATAAAAAATATATAAAAAAAAAGGATCATGATGAATAAAAATATTTATAACAAAAATTTTATATTTAAAATTATTAATAAAGATATTAAAAATAAAATTTATAAAAAAATTAAAACAAGATTTCCTCCAGAACCAAATGGATTTCTTCATATAGGTCATGCAAAATCAATATATTTAAATTTTGAAATATCAAAAATATATAATGGAAATTGTAATTTAAGATTTGACGATACTAATCCAGAAAAATCAAAAAAAAAATATATAAAGTCTATTAAAAAAGATATTAAATGGATGGGATATAAATGGAACAAAAAAACCATGTATACCTCAAAATACTTTAAAAATTTTTATAAATATGCAATTAAATTAATAAAAAAAAATTATGCTTATGTAGATAAATTATCTAAAATAGAAATAAAAAATTATAGAGGAACATTAAAAAAAGCAGGTAAAAACAGTCCTTATAGAAATCAATCAATTAAAAAAAATTTAATATTATTTGAAAAAATGAAAAATGGATATTTTAATGATGGAGAAGTTTGTCTTCGAGCAAAGATTAATATGAAATCTAAAAACATAATTATGAGAGATCCAGTGTTATATAGAATTAAAAAAAATTCTCATTGTAAAACTAAAAATAAATGGTTTATATATCCAACATATGATTTTAGTCATTGTATTTCAGATTCATTAGAAAAAATTACTCATTCTTTATGTTCATTAGAATTTTTAGATAATAAAAGTTTATATAAATGGATTTTAAAAAAAATTAACATAAAAAATTATCCAAAACAATATGAATTTTCTAGATTAAATTTAGAATACACAATTTTATCTAAAAGAAAATTAAAAATATTAATAAAAAAAAAGATTGTTAAAGGATGGGATGATCCTAGGATGCCTACAATATCAGGATTAAAAAGAAGAGGATATACACCTAAATCAATAAAAGATTTTTGCGAAAAAATAGGAGTATCTAAGAAAAATCATTTAATTGAAATAAAACTTTTAGAATATTGTATTAGAAATAATTTAAATAGTATTGCTCCTCGTTTTATGTCTATAATTAATCCTATTAAATTAATTATTATAAATTTACCTAAAAATTATAAAGAAAAAATAATAGTTAATAATCAAATTTTAAATAAAAAATTCGGAACACATAAAATTTATTTTTGTAGAAATATATATATTGATAGATCAGATTTCAAAGAAAATTTTAACTCTAAATATAGAAGATTATCTATAAATAAAGAAGTAAGATTACGTCATGCTTATATTATAAAAGCAATAAAAATTAAAAAAGATAATAATGGAAAAATAAAAAAAATATTTTGTACATATGATAAAAATACTTTAAAAAAAAATCCAATAAATAGAAAAGTAAAAGGAGTTATACATTGGATATCTCAAAAATATTCTATTCCAGCAATATTTAGATTATTTCAACCTATTTTTACTATAAAAAATCCAGAACAAAATAAAAATTATTTAAATTATATTAATAAAAAGTCTATTAAAATAAAAAAAGGATTTATAGAAAAAGATCTTATTTCTAAAAAATTTAAATTTTTTCAATTTGAAAGAGAAGGTTATTTTATTATCGATAAAAAAACAAGTAAAAAAAATAAAATAATTACATTTAATAAAACAGTTTCTCTAAAAGAAAAAATTAATAAAAAAAATATTTAAATAAAAAATAAGCGAAAAAAACAAAAATTTTTAATGATTTTTTATTTTTATATAGAATTGTTAAATAAAAAATATTATTAAAATAATTAGTTTAATTTTTAAATCAGAAAAAATTTTTTTAAAAAAATTATTTTTTATAAATATTTTTAAATAAAACTTAATATAATATATTAATTTAATATTTAAAAAAAAGAGAAAAAATTTTTAAAAATGTTACAATTAAAAAATAAATAATTAAAAATTTATTTTTTAATAAATAAATTATTTAAAATATTTAATATAAAAATAAAAAAATTATTAAAAATTATTAAGAGAAAAATATGTCTAATATAATAAAAATTATAGGTAGAGAAATTATAGACTCTAGAGGAAATCCTACTATAGAAGCTGAAGTACATATAAAAAATGGATTAATTGGAAGAGCTTCTGTTCCTTCTGGAGCATCTAAAGGATCAAAAGAAGCAATAGAAATTAGAGATAAAGATAAAAAAAGATTTTTTGGTCAAGGAGTAAAAAAATCAATTAATTTTATTAATAATGAAATAAATAAAAAATTAATTTATAAAAATTCAATTGATCAAGAAAATATTGACGAAATTATGATTAAAATGGACGGAACAAAAAATAAATCTTTATTAGGTGCTAATACTATATTAGCTGTTTCTTTAGCAAATGCAAAAGTGGCTGCTATGTATAAAAAAATTCCTTTATTCGAACATATTTCTTATTTAAATAAAACTCCAAATGAATACTCTATGCCTTTACCTATGATGAATATAATTAATGGAGGAAAGCATGCAAATAACAATATTGATATTCAAGAATTTATGATACAACCAGTTTCTGCAAAAAATTTTAAACAAGCAATACAAATGGGATGCGAAATTTTTTATCATTTATCCAAAATATTAAAAAATAAAGGAATGAGTACAGCTGTAGGAGATGAAGGAGGATATGCACCTAATTTAAATTCTAATGAATCAGCAATTCTTTTAATATTAGAAGCAGTAAAAAAATCAAAATACAAAATTGAAAAAGATATAACAATTGCAATAGATTGTGCAAGTTCAGAACTATATAATAAAAATACAAAAAAATATTATTTAAAAGGAGAAAAAAAAAAATATAGTTCTTATGAATTTACTAATTATTTAAAAAGATTAACACAAAAATATCCAATATTATCTATTGAAGATGGTCAAGACGAATCAGATTGGAAAGGATTTTTATATCAAACAAAAAAATTAGGAAAAAATATTCAAATAGTAGGAGACGATTTATTTGTTACAAACAATAAAATCTTAAAAAAAGGAATAAAAAAAAAAATAGCTAATGCAATATTAATTAAACCAAATCAAATTGGAACTTTGACAGAAACTTTAGAAACTATTAAAACAGCAAAAAAAGCAAAATATAATGTAATTATATCACATCGTTCTGGAGAAACAGAAGATGTAACAATTTCTGATTTGTCTGTAGGAACATCAGCAGGTCAAATAAAAACTGGTTCATTAAGTCGAACAGATAGAGTAGCTAAATATAATCAATTAATTAGAATAGAAGAATATTTAGGTTATAAAAAATCACCATATTATGGTTTAAAAGAACTAAAAAGATAAAAATTTTATTAAATATCGTAGTAAAATACTATATATATTTTACTACTAAAATAAATAAATTAAAATATAATGAAAAAAAATCAAAAAAAAAAAAAAATTACAATAATAGTTGATGGTACAAATTATTTATATAGATCATATTTTTCTTTTAAAAATCTTAAAAATAAAAAAAAAAAACCTATAGGAGTAATATATGGAACGTTAGTTATGTTAAAAAAAATTTTTAATAAATATTTTCCAAAAAAAATTATTATAGTATTTGATCATTATAAACCAAATTTTAGAAAAAAAATATATCCTAAATACAAATCTACAAGAAAAAAAACTCCAACAGAAATAATTAAACAAAGTAAAAAATTAATAAAAATAATTAAATATATGGGTATTCCTACCATTAAAATACCAGGATTTGAAGCAGATGATATTATAGGAACATTAGTTAGAAATATAAAAAAAAAAGGAGAAAAGATTTTAATATTAACAAACGATAAAGATCTTATGCAATTAATTAATAAAAATGTAAAAATATTAAGTCATAAAAAAAAAATTATAGATAAAAAAAAAGTAATTAAAAAATTTGGAATTTCTCCAAAATTAATACAATATTTCTTAGCTATAGTAGGAGATCGTTCTGATAATATTCCAGGAATACCAGGAATTGGAATAAAAACAGCTCAAATTATTTTAAATAAATTTAGTTCTTTAAAAAAAATTTATAAAAATTTAAATAAACTTTATTTATTAAATGTTCGAAATTCCTATAAATTAAAAAATATATTTATAAAATATAAAAAAATCGCTTTTATATCAAATTTACTAACTAAAATAAATACAAAAGTAAAAATTTCAATATTAAAAAAAAAATTAAATTTAAAAAAACCAAATAAAAAAAAAATATTTGAATATTTTAAAAAAAATGATTTTAAAAAATTAAAAAAATCTTTTAAAAAATCTTTATGGTTTAATAAATTATAAATAAAAAATATAAATATATTATTCTAAAAAAATATTTATATTAAAATTTTATAAAAAATAATTATATAAATATAAAAAAATATATAAAAAAATTATATTTAATATATTTAAAAATAAAATTAAAAAAAATGTTTAAAAAATTCATAATTTTTTAGTTTATTGAGTATAAATTTTTATATTTTTAAAAATTATATATTACTTATATACCAATTAATTAATATTTTTTTTAATTCAAACAACCCTATTTTTTTTAATGAAGAAAATATTATTATTTTTGGTAAAAAATTTAAAAAATTTAATTTATTTATTAATAAATTATATTTTTTTATTCTTAAAGAAAAATTAATTTTATCACATTTATTTAATAAAATAACCATTTTAATATTTTTTTTATAAAAAAAATAAATCATATCCATATCATTTTTCTTAATAATAAATCTAATATCAATTAATATAATAACACCTATTAATGTTTTTCTAAAAGAAAAAAAATGTTTAATATCTTTTTTCCAATTAATTTTTTTAGATTTAATAAAAGAAGAATATCCATATCCAGGCAAATCTAATATTTTAAAATTTCTGTCATTTTTAAAACAATTAATTAATTGAGTACTACCTGGTAATTTACTAACACGTGAAAGTTTTTTTTTATTAGATAAAACATTAATTAAAGTAGATTTCCCAACATTTGAATAACCTAATAAAGCTATTTCTAAACCAGAATAAAAATTTATACTATTTAATCTAGAAAAACTCTTAAAAAAAGAAAAAGAACTAAAATTAAATTTTTTCATGTTTTTTACTATTCCATAAATTTTCACTAATTTAAATTTATAAATAGTTTAAATAAAAATAAATTTAAAATAAAATTTAAAATATATAAATATAAAATTATATATCATAAAATACTATTCAATAACTATAATTATATTATAATAATATAAATATAATTTTTAATTTTAATTATATTAAAAATTTTAAAAAAAATACATTTAAATTAAGGATATTAATAAAATGAATCAAAAATTTAGAAATATAGCTATTATTGCTCATGTAGATCATGGAAAAACTACTTTAATAGATAAACTATTACAAGAATCAGGAATATTTAAAAATCATGAAGAAAAAAAAGAAAGAGTAATGGATAGTAATGATTTAGAAAAAGAAAGAGGAATTACTATTACTTCAAAAAATACTTCAATTATTTGGAAAAAATACAAAATAAATATTGTAGACACTCCTGGACATGCAGATTTTGGTGGAGAAGTAGAAAGAGTCTTATCTATGGTTGATTCTGTTCTATTAGTAGTAGATGCGCTTGATGGTCCCATGCCTCAAACAAGATTTGTAACAGAAAAAGCATTTAAATATAATATAAATCCTATTGTAGTTGTTAATAAAATAGATAGAAAAAATGCTAGACCTGATTGGGTAATAGATCAAATATTTGATTTGTTTGTTAATTTAAACGCTAATGATAAACAACTAGACTTTCCTATAATTTATACATCTGCAATTTTAGGAAAATCAGGTTTAAATCATGAAAGTTTAGAAAATAATATGACTCCATTATTTGAATCCATAATTAAATATACTCCAGCTCCGAAAAAAAATATTAAAAAAAAATTTAAAATGCAAATATCACAACTAGATTACGATAATTATCTTGGAATGATTGGAATAGGAAGAATTAAATCTGGAAAAATAAAAATAAATCAAAGAATTAAAGTAATTAATAAGCAAAAAAAAATTTATTTTGGAAAAATAAATAAATTATTAACATATTATGGATTAAAAAAAATAGAAAAAAAAAGCGCTTTATCTGGAGATATTGTTGCAATTTCTGGAATTCCGAATATTAAAATATCAGACACTATTTGTGATATAAAAAATTCAAAACCATTACCTAAATTAAATATAGATAAACCAACTGTAAAAATGTTTTTTTCAGTTAATTCTTCTCCATTTTCTGGAAAAGAAGGAAAGTATATTACTTCTAGAAATATTTTAGAAAGATTAAATAAAGAAAAAATGTATAATGTTGCTTTAAAAGTAGAAGAAACAAAAGATTCAAGCACATTTTGTGTATCTGGTAGAGGAGAACTTCATCTATCTATTTTAATAGAAAATATGAGAAGAGAAGGATATGAGTTAGAAGTATCTAGACCAAAAGTAATATTTAAAAATATTAATGGAATAGAAAAAGAACCATTTGAAAATATTATTTTAGATATAGAAGAAAAACATCAAGGAGTTATTATGAAATATTTAGGAGAAAGAAAAGGAGAAATTCAAAATATGATTTCAGATAACAAAGGTAGAGTAAGATTAGAATATATTATTTCTAGTAGAGCATTAATTGGATTTCGTTCAGAATTGATTAATATCACTTCAGGAACTGGATTATTTTGTTCTTCCTTTAGTCATTATTCAAAATTATTAAAATTTAATCCAGGACAAAGAAGAAATGGAGTATTAATTTCAAATAATACAGGAATGGCAGTAGCTTTTGCTTTATATAATTTACAAGATAGAGGAAAATTATTTCTTGGTCATGGAACGCAAGTTTATCAAGGACAAATTATTGGAATGCATAGTAAATCAAACGATTTAACTGTAAACTGTTTATTAGGAAAAAAATTGACTAATATGAGAGCTTCTGGAACTGATGAAGCTATTAATTTAATTAAACCTGTAAATTTAACTCTTGAACAAGCAATGAGTTTTATTAATGATGATGAATTAATAGAAATAACACCAAAATCTGTTCGTTTAAGAAAAAAATTTTTAACTGAAAATGAAAGAAAATGTGCTTTTAGAAAAAAATAAAAAAATTATTTTTTTAATAAATTATTAATTAAATTTTTATGTCTAATCTTTTGATTATTTATTAATAATTTAAAAGAAAAAATAATAGATCTTAAATGAGAAATAGATACATTAAAATCTTTATTTATGATTAAATAATCATATTCTAAATAATGACTAACTTCTTCTGAAAATTTTTTCATTCTTTTTAGAATAACATCTCTATTATCTTGATTTCTTTTTTTTAATCTATTAAATAATTCTTTTTTAGAAGGAGGTAATAAAAATATACTTTTTGAAAATAAATTTTTTTTTTTAATTTTTTTCGCTCCTTGCCAATCAATATCTAACAAAAGATCCTCTTTATTTGACAAAATAGATAAAGTATTTTTTAAAGAAGTACCATAATAATTATTAAAAACTTTTGCGTATTCTAAAAATTCTTTTTTTCTTATCATTTTTATAAACTTTTTTTTAGAAATAAAATGATAATCAACTCCATTTATTTCTTTTGGACGAATTTTTCTAGTAGTAAAAGAAATAGATCTTTTTATTTTAAAGAATTTTTTTTCTTTTAAAAAAGCTTTAATTAAACTAGATTTTCCAGTTCCGCTAGGAGCGGAAATAATAAAAAGAATTCCTAAATTATTCATAATATATTTTTACACTCAAAAATAATTAAAATATTTTAAAATTTTTTTAAAAAATTACATTGAAATAATAAATATATTATTAAAAAATTTTTAAAAATAATAAAAATAAGTTTTTTATTATCTTTATATAATCTTAATATATAAATATTATTTTAATAAAAAATTTTTATATTTTATAAAAATAACTATTTTTTATTTTATATAATTTTTCATTTTTATAAATTTTGTTTAAAACAATTTGTGCATAGATTTTTTTTTTATTAATTATAACAGAAGATAATAAAATTCCTTTTTTAATCCAAGAATTTCTAATTTTAACATATACTAAATCACCAGGAAAAAAATGATTTTTAACATTTTTACAAAAAAGAATATATAAAGATTTTTTATTAATTTTTTTATATTTAATTTTGGTAATTTGTTCTTGACCAATATAACATCCTTTATTAAAACTTATTCCTTTTTTAAATTTATGTAAAGAAATTTCTTGTGGAAAAAAATTTAACATATTTTTTTTTTCTATAATGGGAAATTTTTCTTCAATTTCTATAGATAACCACTGTTTACTATCGTTAAATAATGCTATATTTTTAAAAAATTTAATAAAAAATAATGCTTTTTTATAAGACATTATTAAAATATATTTTTTTATTAATTTATTTATATAAATAATAGTCATATTTTTAAAATGCATAACAGGATTTTTTTTATTTGGTAAATTCTTAAAAAATTTTTTTAAATAATAATAAGAATAATTTCCTAATACACCTAATAAAATAAAACTTTTTTGTTCCAAAATTTTTACTTGAAAAAATATAGAAAACTTTTTTATAGCTTTAATTTGTGTATTCTTTACACTTTTTCTTAAAATATAAAAATAAGATTTATTTTTTTTAAAAACTAACAATGTACTCCATACTTTTCCTTTATCATTACAATGACCACAAAAAATATATTTTTTATCATTTAATAAATTCATATCTGCAGTTAATTGATTTTGCAAATATTTTTTAGAATCTTTTTTAGAAACTTTAATAATTTTCCAATCTTTTAAAAATATTATAGAAAAATAAATAGATTTTAAAGGAAGTACTTTATTTTTTTTTTGAAAAAATTTTTTCATAAAACACTCTAATAAAATAAAAAGAAAATTTATATTATATAAATAACTTTTATAAAATTTTTTATTAATTTTTAAAATATCGAAAAATTTTTATTTTTTAAAATTAAATTTTATAAATAAAAAATTTAAAAAAATATTATTAAATTTTTTAATAATATTTAAATTTATAATATATTATATAATTTATTTTATAAAATTAAAAAAAAAAAAAATGAAAAAATTTAAAAAGATTTTAAAAAAAATTAAAAAAAGCTCTAAAAAAATAAAAAAAATTAGGAAATGTCTTTGAATTAAAAAAATTAAAAAAAAGATTTTTAGAAATTAATTATATATTAAAAAATAAAAAAAATTGGAATAAAATTAATTTAATAAAAAAACTTAATAAAGAAAAAAATAATATTTATAAAAAAATTTCTCAAATTAAATCAATACAAAAAAAAATTAAAGAAAATAAAAATCTAATATATCTTTCTTTAGAAATTTCAGATTACTCTATTTTATTAGATATTATTAAAACAACAAAAAAAATAGAAAAAAAAATAGAAATTTTAAATTTTCAAACAATGTTTAAAAAAAAATACGATTTTAAAAATTGTTATATTGATATCCAATCTGGTTCAGGAGGAATAGAAGCTCAAGATTGGTCAAAAATGTTATTAAATATGTATTTAAAATGGGCTTATAAAAAAAAATTTATTACAAAAATTATTAATATTTCAAATGATGAATTTAACGGAATTAAATCTGCAACATTAAAAGTAAAAGGAAATTATGCTTTTGGATGGCTTAGAACAGAATCAGGAATACATAGATTAGTTAGAAAAAGCCCTTTTAATACTGGAAATAAAAGACATACATCATTTAGTTCAATATATATATATCCAATTATAAAAAAACACAAAAAAGTAAAAATAAAAAAATCAGATTTAAAAATAAGCGTATATAAAGCTTCAGGAGCAGGAGGTCAACATGTAAATAAAACAGAATCCGCTGTTAGAATTAAACATTTACCTACTGGAATAACAGTTCAATGTCAAAGTAATAGATCTCAACATAAAAATAAAAAACAAGCAATAAAACAAATTAAATCAAAAATATTTAATCAAATTATTGAAAAAAATAAAAAAAAGAAACAAGAAAAAAATAAAAATAAAGAAAAAATAAAATGGGGAAATCAAATTAGATCATATGTATTAGACAATTCTCTTATAAAAGATATAAGAACTGGTATAGAAACCAAAAATATAGAAAAATTTTTAAATGGAAAGATTGATAAATTCATAAAAAAAAATTTAAAATCAGGATTTTAAAAAATGAAAAAATTTAAACAAAAAAATATTAATAAAAAAAAAGAAAAAGAAAAAAATAAAGAATTTATAAATAGAAAAAAAAAACTAAAAGAATTAAAAAAAGATGGATTTAATTTTCCTAATAATTTTACAAAAAAAAATACTTCTAAAAAAATATATTTAAATAATGAATTAATAAATAGAAATAAATTAAATTTTTTAAATAAAACTACAAAAATTGCTGGTAGAATCATAAAAAAAAGAATTATGGGAAAAGCTTCTTTTTTAACATTGCAAGATGAACACGGAGAAATTCAATTATATTCTACAAAAAATTCACTAAAATCAAAAAAAAATAATTATAAAAATTTTAAAAATATAGATTTAGGAGATATCATAGGAGTAAAAGGAAAAATTTTTAAAACTAGAACTAATGAATTAACTATACATTGTTATAAATTTAATTTATTAACTAAAACACTTAGATCTCTTCCAGAAAAATATCATGGTTTAAAAAATAAAGAAATTCGATATAGAAAAAGATATATTGATTTTATAGCTAATAATCATTTAAAAAATATTTTTAAAATAAGATCAAAAATAATATTTTATATCAGAAAATATATGAATAAAAAAAAATTTTTAGAAGTAGAAACTCCTATGTTACATGATATACCTGGAGGAGCTTTAGCAAAACCATTTAAAACATATCATAATTCTTTAAATAAAAAAATGTATTTAAGAATAGCTCCAGAATTATATTTAAAAAGATTAATAATAGGAGGATTTGAAAAAATTTTTGAAATTAATAGAAGTTTTAGAAATGAAGGAATATCTTCTCGCCATAATCCAGAATTTACTATGATGGAAATTTATATTGCATATACTAATTATAAATATGTAATGAAATTTTTAGAATCTTTAATAAAATATTTATTTAAAAAAATTAAAAAAATTAAATTTTTAAAAAATAAAAAAAATAATTTAATAATAAACAAAAATTTTAAAATATTAACTATGAAAGAATCTATTTTAAAATTTAACAAATTTATAAATAAATCTGATTTAAATGATATAAAAAAAATTAGAAAAATTGCTAATTTAATAAAATTAAAATTAAAAAAAAAATGGAAAATAGGAAAAATACTTACTGAAATATTTGAAAAAACTGTAGAAAAAAAATTAATAAAACCAACTTTTATAACAGAATATCCAATAGAAGTCTCTCCATTAGCTAGAAAAAAAAATAATAATTCAAAATTTTCAGAAAGATTTGAATTTTTTATTGGAGGATATGAAATTGGAAATGGATTTTCAGAACTTAATGATCCTCAAGAACAAAAAAAAAGATTTATAAAACAAATAAAAAATAAAAATAAAAAAAATATAAATAAAAATTATGACAAAGATTATATATTAGCTTTAGAACATGGAATGCCTCCAACTTCTGGATTAGGAATTGGAATAGATAGATTAATAATGATTTTAACAAATCAAGAAAACATTAAAGATGTTATTATGTTTCCAAGCCTTAGTACAATAAAAAAATAAATTTTTATTTAAAAAAAATGAAAAATATTAAAAAAAAAAAAATAATTAATTCAAAAAATATCTTAACTATTATTGAAAAATATAAATCTCCACTTTGGATATATAATTTTAAAACAATAAAAAAACAAATATTAAAATTAAAAAAATTTGATACTATAAGATTTGCTCAAAAAGCTTGTTCAAATATAAATATATTAAAAATAATGAAAAAATATGGAGTTAAAGTAGATGCTGTTTCTTTAGGAGAAATTGAAAGAGCTTTAAGAGCTGGATTTAAAGGAAATAGCGACGATATTATTTATACTTCAGATATTATAGAAAAAAATACTTTAAAAAAAGTAATTTCTTTAAAAATTCCAATAAATATTGGTTCAATAGATATGATAAAAACTATTGGAAAAAAATCAAAAAATCACTTAATTTGGTTAAGAATTAATCCTGGTTTTGGATATGGACATAGTAAAAAAACAAATACAGGAGGAAAAAATAGTAAACATGGAATTTGGAACGTTAAATTAGCGCTAAAATTAATTAAAAAATATAATTTAAATTTAATTGGTTTACATATGCATATTGGATCTGGAGTAGATTATATAAATTTAAAAAAAGTTTGTAAGGCTATGATTAAATCAGCAATATTAATCAATAAAAAAATATCTTTTATATCAGCAGGAGGAGGATTAACAATTCCTTATAAAATTCATGATAAAAAAATAAATATTAAAAATTACTATAAAATTTGGAATAAATCTAGAAAAAAAATTTCTAAATTTTTAAAATGTCCAATAAAATTAGAAATAGAACCTGGTCGTTTTTTAGTAGCTCAATCAGGTTTATTAGTATCTAAAATAGAAAGTATAAAAAAAGTAAAAAATAGAATATTTGTATTAGTTAATGTAGGATTTAACGAACTAATACGACCAGTTTTATATGGAAGCTATCATTATATCTCAATATTACCAAAAAATAATAGAAAAATTAATAAAAAAAAATTAATTAAAGCTATTATAGGAGGTCCTTTATGCGAATCAGGAGATATATTTACTCAAAAAGAAAATCAAAAAATATATTCTATTAAAATTCCAAAAGTAAAAAAAGGTGATTATATAATTTTTCATGATACAGGAGCATATGGATCTTCAATGTCTTCTAATTATAATAGCAGACCATTAATTCCTGAAATTTTATTTAAAAAAAAAAAAATATTGCAAATTAGAAGAAGGCAAACTATAAAAGAAATGTTATCTTTAGAAGATTTAATTCTTTAAAAAAATTTAATTAAATGAATAAAATTTTAAACATTTTTTAAAAATATTTATTTTTAATAAAAAATAAATTTTTATAAAATTAAAATTAAAAATAAAAAAAAATATAAAACAAAAAAAAAAAAAAATGAAAAATACATATATATTATTTCCAAATATTAATCCAAATTTTATTTCTATTGGATTTATTTCAATAAAATGGTATGGATTAGCGTATTTTATTACTTTAATATTTTCTCTTTGGTATGGAAAAAAAATTAATAAAAAAAACAAATTCGTAAACAAAAAATATTTTTATAATTTAATTTATTCATGTTTTATAGGATTAATTTTAGGAGGAAGAATTGGATATATTTTATTTTATAAATTTTTTTATTTTTTAAAAGATAAATTTTATTTATTTAAAATATGGAATGGTGGAATGTCTTTTCATGGAGGACTTATAGGTATAATATTGACATGTTTTATTTTTTCTAAAAAAAATAAACAATCATTTTTAAAAATAACTGATTTTATATCATTATTATCTCCTTTTGGTTTAGGTATTGGAAGATTAGGAAACTTTATAAATAGTGAATTATGGGGACGTATAAAAATAAATTCTTCCTATTCATTTTTGTTTCCAAATTCTTTACAATACGACCTAAGAGAAATAGAAAATAATCCAAAACTAAAATTAATAATAGAAAAATATGGAGTATTACCTCGTTATCCATCTCAATTATATGAATTTTTTTTTGAAGGTTTAATATTATTTATATTATTATTGATAATTTATAAAAAACAAAAAAATTTCGGAATTACTTCTAGTGCATTTTTAATTTTTTATGGAATATTTAGAATTTTTTTAGAATTTTTTAGAGAACCAGATATAGATATTGGTTTTTTTTATAAAAATTATACAGCAGGACAAATATTATCTATTCCAATGATAGTTTTCGGTTTTATATTATTAATTATTTTATTAAATTCAAAAAAATTTAAAAAACTATAAAAAATATATTTAAAATTTATTAAAAAAATATTCAAAATAAAAAATGGAAAATAAGAATAAATAATTTATATATTTTAAAATATCATATTTAAATAAATTTAATAAAAATTTTTCATTAATTACCAAAAAATAGAGTTACTATTTTATAGTATATAAATTATTATAATTTTTAATTAGTAGATATAAATATTAAATATTTAAATAATAAAATAAATTAATTAATAAAAAAGAAAAAATTAAAAAAAAAAAAAACAAATAAAAATAATACAATCAATTAAATTTTTTTCATAATAAAATTATTAAAAAATATAGATTAAAGAAAAATTATAATTTCTAATTAGAATACAAAAGATATTAAAAAAATAGATTTCCCTCTATAATTATATATTATTTTAATTTTATATTTTAAATACCTTCATTTGTTAAATATATTAAAGATCATTTGATGTATTTCTTAGTTTAATATTAATATAATTAATTGTTCTATTTTAATTTATATAATTAAAAAAAATAATATTAAAGTAAAAAATTAATTTAAAATAAACTAGATTTTTATTTATATTAAAATTATTTTTTTAAGCTAAAAATTTTAAAAAAACCTAAAAAATTACCTATATTTATACTAAAAAATAAACCTAAATTAATTTTTTCATTATAAATTTAAAAACTTTTTAATAAAAAACTATCATTTTTATTCCAAAATAAAAAATAAAAATTTAAATTTAAATTTATTTTTTAAAAAATAAATAATTACCAAATTTTTAAAAAATTATTTTTAATAATACATATAAAAATTAATAAAAAGAAAATAAAAAAATGAAAAAAATACATATTAAAACATGGGGTTGTCAGATGAATGAATATGATTCATCAATAATTTCAAAAGTTTTAAAAAAAAAACTAAATTATCATATTACTAATAATTTTAAAAAAGCAGATATACTTATTTTAAATACATGTTCTATAAGAGAAAAAGCTCAAGAAAAAATTTTCCATCAATTAGGACGTTGGAAATACTTAAAAAAAAAAAATAAAGAAATAATTATAGCTGTTGGAGGATGTGTTTCTACTCAAGAAAAAAAAAAAATTTTTAAAAGAGCAAACTTTATAGACATCATATTTGGACCTAAAACAATTCATCGTTTACCTAAAATGATTAAAAAATTAAAAAAAAAAAAAAAAAAAATAATAAATATAAAATCTAATAATTTAAATAAATTTAAATTTTTTAAATATAATACTATAAAAAAAGTTAGTTCTTTTATTTCAATAATGGAAGGATGTAATAAATGTTGTTCTTTTTGTATTGTTCCTTATACAAGAGGAAAAGAAATTAGTAGATTTCCTAAAGATATTTTATCAGAAGCAAAATATTTATCAAAAAATGGAACTAAAGAAATAATTTTATTAGGACAAAACGTAAATTCTTATAAAAGTAAATTTTCTGATGGATCTATTTGTACATTTTCAAAATTAATAAAATTATTATCTAAAATTAAGAAAATATTAAGAATACGTTTTACAACTAGCAATCCAATGGAATTTTCAGATGATTTAATTAAAACATATAAAAATACTACTAAATTAGTAAGTTATTTACATTTACCTGTTCAAAGTGGATCGAATAAAATATTAAAAAAAATGAGAAGATCATATAATATAAAAAAATATAAAGAAATAATAAAAAAACTTATTAAAATAAGACCTAAAATTCAAATTACTTCTGATTTTATTGTAGGTTTTCCAGGTGAATCTAAAAAAGATTTTCATAAAACTTTAAAATTAATAGATGAAATTAATTTTGATATGAGTTTTAGTTTTATTTACTCTCCAAGACCAAAAACTCCAGCATCTCGTTTATTAGACGAAACTCAATTAAAAGAAAAAAAAAAAAGATTATATCTTTTACAAAAAAAAATAAATAAAAACACTAATCTTTTTAGCAAAAAAATGATTGGAACATATCAAAAAGTTTTAGTTGAAAAAAAAATATATAAAAATAACAAAAAATATTTTTTTGGAAAAACTTATAATAATAGAACAGTAATATTTAAAAGCTCAAAAAATTTAATAGGAAAACTTATTTATGTAAAAATTTATAAAGCTCATATGCAAAATTTAAAAGGAAAAATATAAATATTTTAAAAAAATTATATTTTATAAAAAAATAATAAAATGATAAAAATAAATATACAATATAAATGTAAAAGAAATAAAAATATTCCAAGCAAAAAAAATATTAAAAAATGGATAAAAAAATTATTAAAAAATTCTTTTAAAAAATCTATTATTACAATTAGAATTGTAAAAAAATATGAAATAAAAAAAATAAATTATAAATACAGAAAACAAAAAATAGCTACAAATATTTTAACTTTTTCTATTTTTAAAGATAAAAAAAAAAAATTATTATTAATAGGAGATTTAATTATCTGTAAAAAAATTTTACAACAAGAAGCTAAAAAATATAATACTGAAATATTAGAATATTGGGCTCATATAATAATTCATGGAATATTACATTTAATTGGATATAAACACGAAAATTTATTAAATCAACAAAAAATGGAAAAATTAGAAATAAAAACAATGCTTGATTTAGGATTTAAAAATCCATATTTTTATAATAAATAGAATTTTAAAATATACAAAAATTAATTAATTAAATAATGTTTTTTTAAATATAAAATTATTCTAATGAGATAAATATGTATAAAAATAAAAAAAAAGGATTATTTTCTTTGTTATTAAATAGAATGTTTGACGATAAATTAAAAAATAAAAAAGAATTTTTATTAATAATTAAAGAAGCAAAAAAAAATAAATTTATTAATAAACATACTTATTATATGATTAAAGGAGTTATAAATATAGAAAAAAAAAAAGTAAAAGACATTATGATTCCTAGAATTAAAATAACAAAATTAAAAATTAATGATCAATTAAATACATGTTTAAATAAAATTATTAAATCAAAACATTCAAGATTTCCTGTAATAAGTAAAAATAATACTCAAGTTTATGGATTTTTAATAGCTAAAGATTTATTTCAATTTATAAAAAATTCAAAAAAAAAGTTTTGTTTAAAAAATATAATAAGACCTGCAGTTATTGTTCCTGAAAGTCAACGTTTAGATAAAATATTACAAGAATTTAGAATAAAAAGAAATCATATTGCTATTGTTGTAGATGAATTTGGAGTAATTACTGGATTAGTTACAATAGAAGATGTTCTTGAAACAATTTTAAAAAATATTAATCATAAAAATTTTTGTATTAAAAAATAAAAAAATAAATTAAATAAAAAATAATTAATTAAAATTTTTAACATAAAAAGAAAAAAATTTTTTAAAAAATAAAACATAAAAAATAAAAAAAAAAACTTATAAGAAAATTATGAAAAAAATATATAATCCTATTGAAATAGAAAAAAAAATACAAAAAAAATGGGAAATAAAAAATTCATTTAAAGTTTTTGAAGATTTTAAAAAAAAAAAATACTATTGTCTTCCAATGTTACCATATCCTTCAGGAAAACTTCATTTAGGTCATGTAAGAAATTATACTATTAGTGATGTTATTTCAAGATATTACAGAATGTTAGGTAGAAATGTTCTTCAACCAATAGGGTGGGATTCATTCGGATTACCTGCAGAAGAAGCAGCAATTAAAAATAAAAAAAATCCAAAGAAATGGACATCTAAAAATATTAAATATATGAAAAAACAACTAAAATATTTAGGTTTTAGTTATGATTGGAGTAGAGAAATTTCTACATGTAATCCTAAATATTATAAATGGGAACAATGGTTTTTTATTAAGCTTTATAAAAAAAAAATAGCTTATAAAAAAACTTCACTTGTTAAATGGTGTGAAAAAGATCAAACAGTATTAGCAAATGAACAAGTAATAAAAGGAAAATGTTGGAGATGTAATAAAAAAATTAAATTAAAAAAAATGTCTCAATGGTACCTAAAAATAAAAAAATATGCAGAAGAGTTATATCAAGGTATAAAAAATTTAAAACATTGGCCTAAAAAAGTAAAAAAAATGCAAAAAAATTGGATAGGTCGATCTAAAGGAATAGAAATAAAATTAAATATTAAAAATAATAATAAAATTATCAAAGCATACACTACTAAACCTTATAGTTTATTTGATTCTAAATATATTGCAATCTCTCCCGATCATAAATTTGCAAAAAAAATAGCAAAAAGTAATAATAAAATAAAAAAATTTATAGAAAAACAAGAAAAAAAATTAACTTCTACTGAAAATTTTAAAAAAATAAAAAATTATGGAATAAATACCAAAATTTTTGCAATTAATCCAATTAATAATAATAAATTACCAATATGGATTGCAAATTTTGTATTTATAAAATATGGAACAGAAATAATTATTTCTTCACCTAAATATAGTTTAAAAGAAAATAAATTTTATTTAAAAAATAAAATTAACAAAAAAAAATATTTAAAAAAAGAAATAGAAAAAAATAAAAAAAATATTAAAAAAAAAATTAGAAAATTAAAAAAAATAAATAAAATTATTAAGATAAAAAAAATAGGAAAAAAAAAAATAAAATATAAATTACAAGATTGGAATATTTCTAGACAAAGATATTGGGGAACTCCAATTCCAATGGCAACTACTAAATCTGGATTGATTCTTACAATTCCAAAAAAAAAATTACCTGTTTTACTTCCAGAAATATCTAATTATAAAGAAAAAAAGAAAATATTAAAAAAATGGGCAAAAATAGAAATAAATGGAATAAAAGCTAAAAGAGAAATTGATACATTTGACACATTTATAGAATCTTCATGGTATTATGTAAGATATACTTGTACTCATTTTAAAAAAAAAATGATTAATCATTTAGCTTCTAAATATTGGCTACCAGTAGACCAATATGTTGGAGGTATAGAACATGCAACTATGCATCTAATATATTTTAGATTTTATCATAAATTACTAAGAGATTTTAATTTAGTAAAAACAAATGAACCAGTAAAAAAACTTTTATGTCAAGGAATGGTATTATCAGATGCATTTTATTATTTAAATAAAGATAATGTTCGCGTATGGATTAACAAAAATAAAATAAAATATAAAAAAAATAAAAAAGGAGAAATTTCTTCAATAAAAAAAATAAATGGAAAAAAAATAATTCATGCTGGAATGATAAAAATGTCTAAATCAAAAAATAATGGAATAGAACCTAAAAAATTCATAAAAAAATATGGAGCAGATACAATTAGATTATTTATAATGTTTTCAGCACCTATTGAATCTGATTTACAATGGAAAGAATCAAACATCAAAGGAATACATAAATTTCTAAATAAAATTTGGAATATGTGTTACAAAAATATTTTTAATAAAAAAAAAATTAAAAAAATAAAAGTATCAAAACTAAATTCAAAACAAAAAAAAATATATTCTAATTTAAATAAAACTATACTTTATGTATCAAAAGAAATAAAAGAAAAAAGATCTTTTAATACTTCTATTTCTAGAATAATGAAATTTTTTAAATATATAAAAAAAAAAAAAATAGATAAAAATAAATATTTTTTTTTAAATAGAAAATGTCTTATTACAATTTTAAAATTATTAAACCCTTTTACTCCTCATTTTAGCTATAAAATTTTATCTAAATTTAAAAAAATTAGTTTTTTTAAAATAAATAAATGGCCGAATGTAAATAAAAAATTAATTATTAAAAAAAAAATAAAAATAATTATACAAATTGATGGAAAAATGTATTGCATAATTTTAATAAAAAAAAATTTATCAAAAAACAAAATTTTAAAATTAGCTATGAAAAATAAAAAAATAATTAAAAATTTAAAAAATAAAAAAATAAAAAAAATGTTTTTTATTCCTAAAAAAATTTTAAATTTTATTACAAAAAAATAAAAAAATATATATATTATAAAAAATAAAATCTAATGAATTACTTAAATTTAAAAAATATATTAAAAAATATTCAAAAAAAAATAAAATCTTGTTATATTATTTATGGAAAAGAATATTTTCTTATTCAAAAATATACAGAAATAATATTAAAAAAAATAAATAAAAACGGAATAAAATTTAAAAAAAATATTGAAATAATAAAAAATAAAAATTGGGAAAAATTTTTTTATCAATGTAAAAAAATTGATTTTTTTCATAAAAAAAAAATAATAATTTTAAACATAAAAATAAAAAACATTACTAAAAAAATTTTATTAAATTTTGAAAAAAATAAAGAAATTTTTAAATTAAATATAATTATTATTATTATTCATAATTTATATTATAAAAATATTATTAAATCTAATTTTATTAAGATTTTACCTAAAAAAAAAATAATTATACCATGTTTTAATTTTACAAAAAAAGAATGTTTATATTGGATTAAAAAATATTTAAAAAAAAATTCTATTACGAATTCAGCAAAAAAATATCTATACAAAAAATATAATTCAAATATTTTACTTTTAAATCAAAGCTTAGATATTTTATCACTCATATTTTTAAAAAAAAAAATTAAAAAAAAATACATAAAAAAAGTAATTTTAGATGATAAAACAAAAAATATTTTTCAATGGATAAATTATTTATTTTTAGGAAAAAATAAAAAATCTCTTTTAACATTACATTCTTTGTACATACAAAAAGTATCTCCTTTAGGATTAGTTAGATATTTAGAAAATCAAATTGTAATTTTAATTATATTAAAAAAAACAAATATAAAATTTAAAGAATTATTTTTAAAAAAAAAAAAAATATGGGGATATAATAAAAAAATTTACATAAGAGCTAGCAAAAAAAATACTTATAATCAATTTTTAAAAATAATAAAATCTTTAAATTGGATTGAACTATCTATAGAAAAAATAGAAGAAGAATCAATTTGGATTATATTAAAAGAAATATCTATTATATTTAATTAAAAAAATTTTATTAATATTAAAAATATAATATATAAAAATTTAACAAAATTTTTTCTAAAAAAGTGTTTTAATTAATGAATATTAAAAAAAAAATAATAAATTTAAAAGGTTTAAGATGTCCAGATACAATGTTATTTTTAAGAAAAAAACTCCGATCAACAAAAATCGGAGAATTAATTTTAATTATTTCAGATGATATAACTTTAAAAAGAGAAATTATCTTTTTATGTAATTTTTCAAATTATATCTTAATAAAAAAAAATATATCTAAAATGCCTTATTCTTATTTAATAAAAAAAAAATAATTTTTTATATAATTTAAAAATTTTAAACTTTAAAAAATATTAAATTAAAAATTTTAACATTCTTCTTAAAGGTTCAGCTGCCCCCCATAGTAATTGATCACCGATAGAAAATGCAGATAAATATTTTGGACCTAAACTTAATTTTCTAATTCTTCCAATAGGAATATTTAAAGTTCCTGTTACAGATAATGGAGTTAATTTTTTCATACTAAATTCTTTATTATTTGGAATAATTCGTACCCATTTATTATGATTAGATATTATTTTTTCTATTTCATTTAAATTAATATTTTTTTTTAATTTAATTAAAAAAGATTGACTATGACAACGTAAAGAATTTACTCTTACACAAGTTCCATCAATTAAAATTTTATTTGTATTAGATCGACATAAAATTTTATTTGTTTCTGATTCCATTTTCCATTCTTCTTTACTTTGACCATTTTTTAAACTAGAATCAATCCATGGGATTAAATTAATTATTAAAGGTACTATAGAAAAATTAGTTGGAAAACTATCATTTTTAGTAATTTTAGTTAAAATTTTTTCCACATTTAAAATAGATTCTAAATTCTTTAAATTATTAAGTAAACTTTTATTTAAATATTTCATTTGTTTTAATAATTCTAATATATATCCAGACCCTCCTCCAGAAGCCGCTTGATAAGTAGAAAAAGATATCCACTCTATTAAATTATTTTTAAATAATCCTCCTAAAGCTAACATCATTAAACTAACAGTACAATTTCCACCAACAAAAGTTTTAATACCGTTATTTATTGAATTAATAATATTTTTTTTATTAATAGGATCTAAAATAATTAAAGAATCTTTTTTCATTCTTAAATCTGAAGCAGCATCAATCCAATATCCTGACCAACCAGAAAAACGTAATAATGGATAAATTTTATTAGTATAAGCACTTCCTTGGCATGTTATAATAATATCTAATTCTTTTAATTCTTCTATATTATAAGCATCTTTTAAAATTTTATTAGAATAACTAAAATTAAATGGATTTTTTTTTCCAACTTCAGAAGTAGAAAAAAAAATTGAAATAAATTTATTAAAGTCTTTTTTTTTAATCATTCTTTTTAATAAAACAGATCCTACCATTCCTCTCCAACCTACTAATCCAACTTTTTTTTTTATAATATTCATATAATTTTTTTAATTAAAAATATTTAAAAAAATATTTTTAAAAAATATCCTTTTTAATTTGTTAAATTATGTATTTAAAAAATTTAAAAAAGTTTTTTTAAATTTTTATTTTTTTATTTAAAATTTTTAAAAAAAATTTTTAAATTAAATAAATAAAAAATCATTACAAAATAATTAATAATATATAATTAGTGATATTATAAAAAATATTTTTATAAATAAAGGAAAAAAATAATGAAAAAAATTATTTCTATAACAATATTATTAATTTTAATTATGGATCCATTAGGAAATCTTCCAATATTTATGACAATTTTAAAAAATTTTAAATCTAAAAAAAGAAAAATAATATTAATTAGAGAAATGCTTTCAGCTCTTTTAATTATGATAATATTTTTATTTTCTGGAAAAAAAATTCTTGTATTTCTAAATCTAAAAACTGAAACAGTATCTATATCCGGAGGAATAATTTTATTTTTTATTGCAATGAAAATGATTTTTCCTGATGAAATAAAAAAAAAAAAAAAAATAAAACTTAATGAAGAACCATTTTTAGTACCTTTAGCTATACCTTTAGTCGCTGGACCTTCAATATTAGCAACTTTAATGTTATTAACTGATCAAAATCCAAATCAAACAAAGTGTTTAATAATATCATTAATAACTGCATGGAGTATTACTTTATCCATATTATTAATGTCTAATATATTTCTAAAAATTTTTGGAAAAAAATTAGTAAAAGTTTTAGAAAAAATTATGGGATTAATATTAATTATGTTATCTACACAAATGTTTCTTGATGGAATAAAAACCTGGATAAAAAATTAATTTTAATATAAATTTTTTATTATAAAATTAAAATCTCTTAATTTAAAAATAAAAGAAAAAAAAATAATAATAATAAAAAAGAAAAAAACAATTAAAAAATTGTTAAAATAATAAAAGAGATATATATGTTAATTAATGAAATGAAAAAAATAAATATAAAAAAGAAAAAAATATTAATTCGATTAGATTTAAATGTTCCTATAAAAAATAAAAAAATAACATCTCATGCAAGAATAAAAGCATCTATTCCAACAATTAAATTAGCATTAAAAAATAAAGCAAAAATAATTATTATTTCTCATTTAGGAAGACCAAAAGAAGGAAAATTTAAAAAAAAATACTCATTACTTCCAATAGTTAAATATTTAAAAAAAATATTATATAAAACTAAAATTTATTTTTCTAAAAAAATAAATAATAAAATAAAAATAAAATTTGGAGAAATATTAATTTTAGAAAATGTTCGATTTAATATAGGAGAATATAAAAATAATATAGAATTATCAAAAAAATATGCTTCTTTATGTGAAATTTTTGTAATGGATGCATTTGGAACTTCCCATAGAAAAGAAGCTTCTACTTATGGAGTAGGTATATATTCAAAAATAACATGTGCTGGACCTTTATTTATATCTGAAATAAAATCTTTAAAAAAATCTTTAAAAAATCCAAAAAGACCTTTAGTAACAATATTAGGAGGATCAAAAATTTCTACAAAATTTAAAATTCTAAAAAAATTAGCAAAAATATCAGATACAGTAATAGTAGGAGGAGGAATAGCAAATACTTTTTTATCAATTAATAATAATGTTGGAAAATCTATTCATGAAAAAAATTTTATTAATTTAGCTCAACAATTAATAAAAAATTATAATATAATAATACCTAAAGATTTAAAAGTACAAAAAAAAACTTCAAAAAAAATAATTTATCTTAATAAAAAATATAATAATATTAAAAATAATGAAGAAATTATGGATATAGGGGAAAAAAGTATAAAAAAAGCAAAAAAAATAATAAAAAAAGCTAAAACAATTATTTGGAACGGTCCAATAGGAGTTTTTGAAAATATTAATTTTAGAAAAGGAACAAAAAAAATAGCTCAATTTATATCAAAAAATAAAACTGCTTTTTCTTTAGCAGGGGGTGGAGATACTTTATCTGTAATTAAAATGTTTAATATTAAAGAAAAAATTTCATATATATCTACTGGAGGTGGAGCTTTTTTAGAATTTATTGAAGGAAAAGAGCTACCTACAATAAAAATGTTAAAAAAAAGATTTATTTTAAAAAAAATAAAGAGATAATTTAATGAAGAAAATTAAAAATTTTAAAAATGGAATTTTAAATGGAAAAGAAACTAAAAAATTATTTAAATTAGCAAAAAAAAATAACTTCGCTATTCCTGCAATTAATTGCATTAATACAGATTCAATAAATAATGTTTTAAAAACTGCATCAGAGATAAAATCTCCAGTAATTATACAGTTTTCATATGGAGGATCAATATTTTTATCTGGACAATCAAATTCAAAAAATAAAAATTTTAAAGCTGCAATAAGTGGTGCAATATCTGGAGCTAAACATATACATTTAATGGAAAAATACTATAATATTCCAATAATTTTACATACAGATCATTGTAATAAAGAATTTTTACCATGGATAAAAGGATTAATTAAAGAAGGAGAAAAATATTTTTATAAAAAAAAACGTCCATTATTTTCATCTCATATGTTAGATCTTTCTCAAGAAAATTTAAAAGATAATATAAAAATTTGTAAAAAATATTTTAATAAAATGAAAAAAATTAATATGTTATTAGAAATAGAATTAGGTTGTACTGGAGGTGAAGAAGATGGAATAGATAATAAAAAAATAAAAAAAAAATATCTTTATACAAAAGAAAAAGATGTTAATTATGCATATAAAAAACTTTCAAAAATTAGTTCAAATTTTTCAATAGCAGCCTCTTTTGGAAACGTTCATGGAGTATATAAACCAGGAAATATTGATTTAAAACCAAAAATTCTAAAAAAATCTCAAAAATATGTAAGAGAAAAAAATAATATTATACAAAAAAAACCATTAAATTTTGTATTTCACGGGGGGTCAGGATCTAAATTATCAGATATAAAAAAATCAATAAAATATGGAGTAGTAAAAATAAATTTTGATACAGATATACAATGGTATTCTTGGAAAGGTATATTAAAATTTTATAAAAAATATAAAAAATATTTGCAAAATCAATTAGGAAATCCTGAAGGAAAAAATAAACCAAATAAAAAATACTATGATCCAAGAAATTGGATACAAAAATCAAAAAATTATACTTCTAATAAATTAAAAAAAATATTTAATAAATTAAATATAAAAAATTTTCTAAAAAAAAATACAATAAACTAATGGAAATTTTTTTATATGTGGAAATATGGACTTATAATAATCACTATTATAATAATATTAAGTCGTATTACTATCTTTCAACCAACATTTATTATTGCAATTTTAGGAACGTTTGGAATGGCAATAGGATTTACTCTTCAAAATGTAATTTCTAATTTTACTTCTGGAATTTTAATAAATATTTTAAAACCTTTTAAAAAAGGAGAACATATATGTACAGGAAAAATTTCAGGAATTATATTAAACATAGATATATTTTATACAGTTTTAAGAACAATAGATGGAAAAATAACAATTACTCCTAATGGAAAAATTATGTCTGAAAACATTATTAATTACTCTAGAACTCCAATAAGACGTAATAAAATTTTCATTAAAGTATCACCAAATTCTAATGTTAAAAAAATAATCTCAATACTTAAAAAAGTAGTAGAAAACGAAGATAAAGTTATGAAAAATAAAGAAATTATAATAAGATTACAAAAATTGTCTCCATATTATTTAACTTTCGTAGTAAGATTTTGGAGCAAAACAGAATATTTTCAAAGTATTTATTGGGATTTAATGTATAAATTTAAAAAAGCTTTAGATAAAAAAAATATTGATTTTTCAAATATTAATAAAAAATTAATGTTAAATAAAAAAAAATATTATAAATATTTAAGATAATTAAGTAATAAAATTATTTTCTATGAACAATAGAAAATAATTTCATTTAATTTTTTTTTTAAAATTATATTAAATAATAATTTATGATAAAAATTTATAGCTCTAATAATTTCAAATATTTAATGAAAAAAATTTGTTATATAATAAAAAAAAAACCGTTAAAAAATATTTTTTTAAAAGAAATTATAATTTTACCTGAAAAAAAAATATCTGAATACATAAAAAAAATTTTTATAAAAAATTTAGGTATATTTAGTAATATTTCTTTTTTTACAGAAGAAAAATTTATCTATTATATTTTAGAAAAAAAAATTTTTAAAAAAAAATATAATAGATTTAATGAATCATTAATATTATGGAAATTAATGAATTTATCTGAAAAAACTAAAAAAAAATTTTTTTTCAAAAAAAATGAAATTGAATTAATACAATTTAAATATTTTAAAAATTTATCTAATATTTTTTATCAATATTTAATTTATAGACCTGATTGGATTAATAATTATAAAAAAAAAAAAAATAACGATATAAATTACTCTTTTCAAGAAAAAATTTGGAACAAAATATTTAATAAAAATAAAAATTTTCATTATTCTAATTTATTAAAAAATTTTTTACTCGATAAAAATTTAAAAATATTTAAAAATTTTCCTTCTAGGATATTTATTTTTAATCCATATAATTATCCAATTTCTTATTTTAAAATTTTAAAAAAAATTAGTAAAAAAATAGATGTTTACTTTTTAATATGTACTCCTTTTTCAAAAAATTCAATAAAAAATAAGAATTGGGAAAAAGATCCTTATATTTCTCATTGGAATAAAAATAATTTAAAAATATTAAAATATATATATTCTTTTTCAAATGTAATAAAAACTTTTTATATTAAAAATAACTCAAATAACTTACTAAATAATATTAAGAAAAATATTTTTTATTTAAAACATATTAAAAGAAAAAAAAAAAAAGAAGATCAATCTATTTCTTTTCATATATGTAATAACTATTTAAGAGAAATTGAAATATTGCATAATAATATATTAAATGAATTAAATAAAAATAAAAAAATACAACCTAAAGATATAATTGTTAAAACAAATAATATACAAACATATGTTCCATATATAAATTCTATATTTTACACAAACATAAAAAAACACAATATACCATATAATATATATAAAAAAAAAATGGAAAAAAATGATTCTATTTTATATATATTTAATAAAATTTTATCATTAAATGAATGTAAATTTAAAAAAGAAAAAATATTAGATTTTTTAAATTTTAAATGTATTTCAAAAAAATTTTTAATTTCACAAAAAGAAATAAAGATTATAAAAAAATGGACAGAAGATACAAATATTAGATGGGGGATTAATTCTAAACATAAAAAAAAATTAAAAATTTTTCCTACATTCCAAAATACTTGGGATGATGGAATAAAAAAAATAATTTTAGGATATGGAATAAAAAAAAATAATAAACTATGGAAAAAAATATATCCATATAGTATTCATGATAAAAAACAAATAAAAACATTAGAAAAATTTATATTTTTTTTAAGTATTTTAAAAAAATGGAAAAAAAAATTATCTACAAAAAAAAAATGTAAATCCTGGATTAAAATATTTAATGAAATAATTTATGATTTTTTTTATTTAAATAAAAAAAATAAAAAAAAAATAAAATTTATTAAAAAAAATTGGAAAAATTTATTAAAAAATATTAAAAAAAGCTCTTATAAAAAAAGAATTTCGATAATAATAATTAAATATGAAATTAACAAAAAAATAAAAAAATTTTATATACATAAAAAATTTAATAATAACTCTATAACTTTTTCTAATTTTAACATTTTAAGAACTATTGAATTTAAAATTACATTTATTATAGGGATGAATGAAAATATTTTTCCAAAAAAAATAGTTAAAAAAAGTGATAATTTAATAAATTATAACAATAGGTTTGGAGATTTAAAAATTAATCAAAATAATTATTATATATTTCTTGAATTAATATATTTTACTAAAAAAAAAATACATATTAGTTATATAAATAATGATTCTATAAAAAATAATGAACCTTCTATAGTAATTAATCAACTAAAAAAATATATAAAAAATAATTTTTTTTACAAAAAAAAAAAGAAAAAAGAAATTAAAATTAATATATTTAAATATCCACAAGAAATTTTTCAAAAAACAAATTTTTTTTTTAAAGACAATAGAAATAACTTTAATAAAAATTGGATTTTAAAAAAAAATAAAATAAAAGAAAAAACTAAAAAATTTTTAAAAAAAATACCTTTAATTAAAAAAATCAAAAAAATAAAAATTAATAAATTAATATTATTTTGGAAAAATCCTATTTTATATTTCTTTAATAAAATATTAAACATTTATTATAATAAAAATGAAATAACAGGGAAAAATAATGAACCATTTTACATTGATATAAAAAATCATTACCTTTTAAATAAAAAAATATTAAAAAGTATGATATTTAAAAAAGATATTCATAAATTTTTAATAAATATAAAATCGTCAGGAATACTTCCTCATGGAAATCTAGGAACAATTTATTTAAATAACCAAATAAAAAAAATAAAAAAAATATGGAAAAAAATTAAAAATTTGAAAACAAATTTTAAAAATAAAAAAATTAATTTTTTTTTAAAAAATTATAATATTTATGGAAATTTAAAAAATATTTCAAAAAAAAAAGGGATAGTAAAATGGACTCCTTTTAATATTAATAATTTTAATAAAATTAATTTATGGATAAAACATTTAATTTATTGTATAAATAAAGGAAAATCTAATAGTCATTATATTGGATCAAACAAAAGTGTTATATTTAAAAACATAAAAAAAAATGTTGCAAAAAAATATCTTTTAAAATTTATTTTAGGATATATAAATGGACTAAAAAAACCTATTTTATTAACAAAAACTGGATTAAATTGGTTTCATTATATGTATGACAAAAAAAAAAAAAAACTTTTTAAAAATAAAGAAAAAATAAATTACGGAAAAAAAAAAATAATTGAAACATGGAATGGAAATAAATATTCTTTTGGAGATAAAAAAAATTTATATATTAAAAAAATAATAAACAAATTAAATAAAAATTCTATAAAAAAAATATGTAGAATTAGTAAATATTGGATGCATTCAATATATAAAAACATTTTATAAATTTTAAAAAAAAAAACAAAAAATATGAAAAAAAATATAAAAAGAAAAAAAAATGAAAAAAATATTAATTCAATAAATTCCTTTTTTATACCTTTTAACGGAATTAGTATGATAGAATCATCTGCAGGAACTGGAAAAACTTTTACAATAATATTACTTTATCTAAATTTATTATTAGGAATAAATAAAAAAAAAAAAAATTTTTAGTTAAAGAAATTTTAATTATTACTTATACAAAAAACGCAACTCAAGAAATAAAAAAAAGATTAATTAAAAATATCTATAATTTGTATATTGATTTTTCAAATAAAAAAACATTTAATAAAAATTATAAAAAAATTTTTAAAAAAACAAAAAATTATAAAAAAGCTGAAAAAATATTAAGAAATGCTTATTTAAAAATTAATCAAGCACCTATTTATACTATTCATGGATTCTGTAAAAATATATTAATAAAAAAAAATTTAAATTATGAATATTCTTTCTCAGAAAAAAAAATATATGATGAAAATTATTTATACAAAAAATCTACATATAATTTTTGGAGAAACACATTCTATCAATTTAATAAAAAAATATCTAATATAGTTATTAAATATTGGAAAACACCTAATGATTTATTTCAAGAAATATTACCATGGTTAAAAATAAAATCTAAAATATCAATATATATAAAAAAAAAAAAAAAAAATATTATTGAAATCCACCAAAATAACATAAAAAAAATTAAAAATTTCAAAAAAAAATGGAAAAAAAATAAAAAAAATATTCAAAAATTTTTTCAAAGAAAAAATTTAAATAAAAGAATTTATAATAAAAAAAATATTCAGAAATGGATTAAAAAAATAGAAAAATGGAGAAAAAAAAAAACAAAAAATTATTTTATACCAAAAGAACTAAAACATTTTAAAAATAAAAAAATAAATAAAAATTTAAAAGAAAAAATAAAAACAAAATTTAAATTTTTCAAAAACATAGAAAAATTTTTAAAAAAAAATTTTTCTTTAAGAGAAAGAATATTATTCTATTCAATTAAAAAAATAAAGAAAATATTCATACAAATTTCAAAAAAAAAATTTTGCTTTGAAAATTTAATTTCTTCATTAAATTTAGAATTAAAAAAAAGGAAAAATTTAAAAAAAGATTTAAGAAAAGAATTTCCAATAGCATTTATTGATGAATTTCAAGACACAGATAATAAACAATATTCTATTTTTAAAAAAATTTATAAAAAAAAAAAAAATACTTCATTAATTTTAATAGGAGATCCAAAACAATCAATTTATAATTTTAGAGGAGCTGATATATTTTTTTATATTAAAAATAAAAAAAAAATATCTAATATATATACTTTAAAAACAAATTGGAGATCTTCAAAATTATTAATAAACGGAATTAATAAATTATTTAATAGAACAAAAAATATATTTTTATTTAAAGAAATTAAATATAATTTAACTATTCCATCAGTTTATTCAGATAAAATAAAATTTTATATAAAAAATTTAGAACAAAAAGCAATAAAATTTTGGTTACAAAAAGGAAAAACAAATACAATTTCAAATTATGAAAATTGGGCAGCTAAAATATGCTCTCAAAATATAAATTATTTAATACAAAAAATAAAAAAAAAACAAGCTATTTTACAAAATTCAAACAAAAAAAAATTTTTAAAAATAAAAGATATTTGTATTTTAGTAAAAAATTATAAAGAATTTAAAAAAATACAATATGAACTAAAAAAACTTAATATAGGATCTTATTATACTTCTTATAAAAAATCTATTTTTAAAAAAAATGAAGTTCAAGAAATGTATTATATACTTAAATCTATTGTTAATCTTTCTAATGAATATTATTTTTATAGAGCAATATCTACTTTAATTATATTTAAAAATTCGTACATAATTTATAAAATAAAAAAAAAATATAATATATGGTCTAAACTAAAAAATAAATTTATAAATTATAAAAAATTTTGGAAAAAATATGGAATTTTAAATCTTATTAAAGAAATTTTATCTAAAAGTAATATTTATAAAAATTATTTTTTTAATAATAAAAATGAAAGAAAAATATCTAATTTAATACATTTAGGAGAAATATTAGAGATAAAATCAAAATTAAGAAAAAATTTTTGTTCTCTTCTTTTATGGTTTAAAAAAAAAATAAAAAAAGAAAATGAACATAATGAACAATATTATCAAAAATTAAGTAATAATCAAAAAAATATAATAAATATAACTACTATACATAAATCTAAAGGATTAGAGTACCCTATTGTTTGGATTCCATTTATTTCAAATTTTAAATTTTCTAAAAAATATATTTTTCATAATAAAAAAAAATATAATTGTTTTATAAATATAGAAAAACTAAAAAAATATATAAAATTTGAAGAAAAAGAAAGATTATCTGAAGATATGAGATTATTATACGTCGCAATGACTCGAGCAATTTTTCAATGTAATCTAGGAATAAGTCCTATTATTAAAAAAATTAAAAAAAAAAGTAAAGATAAAGAAACAGATTTTCATAATAGCGCGATAGGATATATTATTCAAAAGAAAAAAAAAATGAATTCAAAAAAACTAAAAAAAGAAATTATAAAAATAACTAAAGAAAAAAATTTTGAATTGATTAAAAAAATTAAAATTAAAAAAAAAAAAGAAATAAAAAAAAATAACAATAAAAATAAAAAATTTTAAAAGAAAATTTAAAAAATATGAAAATACAAGCTATACAAAAATAAAAAATACAATATTTAAATTTAAAAAAAAAAAATCGAAAAAAGAAAATAAAAAAATTAATAAAAAAAAAATTCAATCAAATCAATATAATTTTCCAAAAGGAAAAAAATATGGAAAATTCTTACATGAAATATTAGAAAAAATAGATTTTAAAAAGAAAATTAAAAAATCTTATATTTTAAAAAAAATGAAAAAAATAAATTTATCAAAAAAATGGTTATTAATTTTAATAAAATGGATAAATAAAATTTTAATAAATCCATTAAATTCAAAAAAATTAAATTTAATTAATTTAAAAAAAAACTCCTATGTCAAAGAACTAAAATTTTATTTACCTATTAAAAAAAAAATAAATATTTTCTATATTAGAAATCTTTCAAAAATAATAAAAAAAAAAAATAAAAATGGAGAAAAATTTAAAATAAAAATAAAAAAAAATAAAGGAATTTTATCAGGATCAATAGATTTAATAATAAAAAAAAATAATAAATATTACTTAATTGATTATAAATCAAATTTTTTAGGAAAAAATATAAATTTTTATAACAAAATATATTTAAAAAAAATAATAATTAAAGAAAAATATGATCTTCAATACTATATATACTCTATAGCTTTACATCGTTTTTTAAAACGAAAAAAAAAATATAATTTTAAAAAAAACTTTGGAGGAATTTATTATCTTTTTTTAAGAGGAATGAATGGAAAAAATTATAAAAATGGAATATTTTTTTATCGTCCAAAATATTCTTTAATAAAAAAAATAAATAATAAATTTTTTAAAAAACCAAAAATATAAAAAACCATGTTAAAATTAATGAAAAAACTATTAAAAAAAAAACATATAAATATCATTGATTATTATTTTGCTAAAACTATATCTAATAAATCAAACTCATTACTTTTAATAATTTCTTCTTATTTAAGTCTATCTAATAGACATGGAAAAACTTTTATTTCATTAAAAAATATAAAAAAGAAAAAATTTTTTAATAAAAAAATTTTAAAAAAAATAGGAAAAATAAAAGATATAAAAAAAGAACTATTAAAAAGCTCATCAGTTGGATATAAAAACAAAAATTACCCTCTTGTAATAGAAAAAAATAGATTATATTTAAGTAAAATTTGGAATATAGAAGAAAAAATATTTCAATTTTTAACTAAAAAATATAAATCAAAAAAATATAAATACTCTAAATGGAAAAAAATTTTTTCTTTAAAAATATTTAAAAATTTAAATATTGAACAAAAAATTTCAATTATTTTATGTTTATTAAATAAATTTACTTTTATATTAGGAAGTCCTGGAACAGGAAAAACTACTCTTATTTCAAAAATAATATTTTTTTTTATAATAATATCTAAAAAAAAAAAAATAGTTTTAACTACTCCTACAGGAAAATCTAGTTCAGTATTAATAAATTCTATTAAAAAAAATAAAATTTTTTTATCTATTAAAAATAAATATAAAAAATATATTCCTAATGAATGCTTTACAATTCATCGTTTATTTAAAATAAATAAAAAAAGAAAAAATATATTATTTAAAAAAAAAATGAAATTAAATATAGATTTATTAATAATTGATGAAACATCAATGATTGATATATTTATGTTAGAAAAAATTATTAATTGTATAAATAAAAAAGTGCAAATTTTATTTTTTGGAGACGTAAATCAATTACCTTCAATAAACTTAGGATCAATACTAAAAGATATTATTTTTCTATATAAAAAAAAATCTCATATAAAACAATTTAATAAATTAAAATACTTTATAAAAAAAAAAAATAATAGTAATATAAATAATATTTTTTTTGAAAATAATATATTTGTTTTAAAAAAAAAATATCGTTTTAAAAAAAAATCTGATATTAATATATGTAGAAAAATAATAAAATATAATAAAAAAAAAGAAATAAAAAAAATATATAAAAATAAATTTAAAAAAATTAAATTTTTTAATTTAAAAAAAATAAAATTATATAAAAAAAAAATAGAAGGAATTTTTTCTTATTACAAAAAATTTTGGAAAATAATTAAAAAAAAAAAATCTATTAAAAAAATATTTGAATTTTTTAATAAAATAAGAATTTTATGTTTAATTAAAAAAGGAATTTTTGGAATAGAAGGAATTAATAAAATTTTTGAAAAATTAATAAAAAAAAATATAAAAATAAAATTTAGAAAAATAAATAAAAAAAATTGGTATATTGGAAAACCAATAATAATATTAAAAAATTCAATTAATATGAAATTATTTAATGGTATTACAGGAATTACTTTATTTGACAAAAATAAAGAAATGAAAGTATTTTTTTTAATGCCAGATAATCAAATTAAAAAAATTCCTATTAATTTAATTCCAAAACATAAAACTACATGGGCAATAACAATACATAAATCTCAAGGATCTGAATTTAAAAAAATACATATAATATTTCCTATTAAAAACAAAAAAAAAATAATAAATAGAGAAATAATTTATACAGCTCTTACTAGATCAAAAAAAAAAGTTTTTATTTATTCTAATAAAAAAATTTTTAAAAAATCTATAAAAAGAAAGATTTTTAAATTCAATGGATTAAGAGAAAAATTAAAATTTTTTATCAAAAATTTAAAAAAATAAAAAAAAATTTTTGAAATAATTTTTGCGGGGGTTGGATTCGAACCAACGACCTTCGGGTTATGAGCCCGACGAGCTACCAAACTGCTCCACCCCGCTTTATTTTGTGTTAATATAATAACCTTTATAATATTAATATGCAATATTTTTTTAAAAATAAATAAAATAAATATAAAAAAATATGTGTAATAAAAATTTTTATAAAAATATAATTAATTTATATATGATGAGAAAAATAAAAAAAAAATGAATCTTAATTTAAGAAAAAAATCAAGAATATGTCTAGTTCAAGCTTTATATTCATGGCAAATATCTAAAAATAATTTTAAAGATATAAAAAAACATTTTTATAAAAAATATATAAAAAAAATTGATATAAATTATTTTAATGAAATCTTTTATGGAATTATAATAAATAAAAAAAAAATTGATTTTTTAATAAAACCATATATATTAAAAAACATAAATAAATTAGGAGAAATAGAAAAATCTATACTTAGAATATCTTTTTATGAACTTCTTAAAAGAAAAGAAATTCCATATAAAGTAATTATAAATGAAGGAATAGAACTGGCAAAAAAATTTGGTTCAAAAAAAAGTTATAAATTTATTAACGGTGTACTAGATAAAGCAGCTTTTAATATGAGATTTAATATAAAAAAATAAAATAAATATAAAAAAATATTATAATAAAAATTTTTATATCATTATTAAAATTTTTTTTAAAGGTAAATATTTTTATGAAAAAAATATTTTGGAATAAAAAATATGCTTTAAAAATAGCAAAAAAAGAAAAAATAAAAATAAAGAAAATTCATTGGAAAATTATTTTTTTTACAAGAAATTTTTATTTAAAATTTCATATTATACCTTCAATTAGAATATTATTAACAGCAATAAATAAAACTTATAAAAAAAAATTAAATAGTGTTGATTTAATAAATTTATTTCCTAAAAATCCAGCAATCAAAATTAGTAAAATCGCTGGAATTCCTAATCCAAAAAAATGTATTTAAAAAATTTCTAAATAATTTATAAAAACAGAAAAATTTAATAAAATTATATAAAATATAGAAAATCTAAAAATTTTTCTAAACCATTTTTTTTTATTATTAGAAAGATTATCACCTTGTTTTATTAAAAATAACCAATAAAATCCTAAAAATAAAAAGAAAATACTATATAAAAAATTTGAATAAGTTAAAAAAGTAAAAATAAATGTAAATAATATTAATCCAAATAAATAAAAATACATGTGTTTAATAGTTTTACGAATATTATATAAAACTGGAAAAACTGAAATATTAGCATTTTTATAATCTTTTAAATTCAATAAATAAATTGAATAAGAATGAGGAATTTGCCAAAAAAAGAAAATAAAAAACAAAATTAAACAAAAATAATCTAAAGAATTTTTTACTGAAGAATATCCTATAATTATAGGACAAGCTCCAGCAAAAGAACCAAAAATAGTTGAATACTCAGAATTTTTTTTTAAAATAAAAGTATATAAAAAAACATATGAAAATAAACCAAAAAAAGATATTAAATAAGATAAAGTATTTATAAAAAATAATAAAATATATGTACCTAAAATAAATAAAAATAAAGAAAAAATAAATACATATATTAAAGAAATTTTATTTTTTGCTAAAATTCTATCTTTAGTTCTTTCCATTTTCATATCATACTTTCTATCAATTATATTATTTAAAACACATCCGCATGATATAATAAAAAACGTACCTAAAAGAACAAAAAAATAAGTTTTTATATTTAAACTTTTTTTATTAGAAGCTAAAAAAAATCCAGAAGAAGTAGAAAGTAAATTTGGTAATACAATCCTTGGTTTAATTAATTCTATATAATAAAAAAAAAAGTTTTGATATTTTTAAATATATGTAACATGATGATTTAAATTCCTCATAATCCAAACAGAACCTGTAAAAATAATAATAATTATTGTACATGTAAAAATTATTGAAAATATGTTCCAATAATTTTTATTATAATCATTAAGATGTAGAAAAAATAATATATGAATTAAAACTTGAATTAAACTACAAAAAATTAAAAAAAAATAAATACAACAATGATTAAATGTATTGTTTTTAACAACAAAAAATGGAAAAAAAGACAAAAATAACAAAAATAAAAAAACAATTATATAAAAAAATACAGAATTTTTAAAAAAATTTATTAATTTGTTTTTTAAAATCATTTTATCATTCCAAATAAATATACAAAAGTAAACAAGAAAATCCAAATAATATCTAAAAAATGCCAAAAAATACTTAAACATAAAATTTTAGTAATAATATTTTTATTAATTCCTAATATTATAATTTGGAAAATCATTAATAATATCCAAATTAAACCAACTATAATATGTATTCCATGAAAACTTAACAAAAAATAAAAAGATGAAAGAAATCCGCTTTTAGTAGGATAATAATTTTTATGAAATAAAAGAAAAAACTCATAACTTTCAAAAAAAATAAATAAAAATCCAAGAATAAAAACTAAAAATAAAAAAAAGCAAACCATAAAAGAATTATTTTTTTTTAAAAAATTTAAAGATATACTAAACATAAATGAACTTAATAATAAAAATAACGTTTCCAATTCAACAATATTTAAATTAAAAATATCCTTTCCAGAAGGCCCGTTAGAAATATTATTAACCATCACAAAATAAACAGAAAAAGCAGTAGCGAACATAATACAATCGCTCATAATATAAATCCAAAATCCAAAAATAACTTTTTTATTTATATTAAAAATATCTTTAGAAAAATTATTTTCTTTTTTAAAAAATATTTTTTTTAAAAAATTATATAGCATATTTTAAACTCTATTTAATTAAATTTTTATAATAAATATCTTCTATTTTTTTTATTTTTTCTTTTTTTATACAATACTTTCTCTCTATTTGAAAACTTTTATATAAAAAAATAAAAAAAATACTAATAAAAGAAAAACAAAACAACCACCAAATATGCCAAACTGCTGAAAATCCAAATATTGTTGTAAATAAACTAATAATTATTCCATAAAAACTATTTTTTGGAATATATAAATCTTTATATATAATTTTTTTTTTAATTTTATTTAAATTTAATTTTTCTTTTTGTTTTTGTTTCCAAAAAGCATCTCTACTTTTAACTTTAGGAATAATAAAGAAATTATAAATTGGAGCTGGAGAAGAAATACTCCATTCTAAAGTTCTTCCATCCCAAGGATCTCCTGTAACATCTAAATTATTTTTACGATTTTTAATAGATATAACAAATTGAATAACTTGAGAACATACACCTAAAAAAATAAAAAATACTCCTATACAAGCTATAGATAACAAAGTATGAAAATTATAATCAATATTTTGACTTAATCTTCGTGTCATTCCCATAAAACCTAGAAAATATAAAGGAATAAAAGCAAAACAAAAACCGATAACCCAAAATAAAAAAGCTATTTTTCCCCAAGTTTCATTAAGAACAAAACCAAAAGCTTTAGGAAACCAATATGTTATTCCTGCAAAGCAACCAAATACTACTCCTCCAATAATAACATTATGAAAATGAGCAACTAAAAATAAACTATTATGTAAAACAAAATCTGCAGGCGGTAAAGATAATAAAACTCCTGCCATTCCACCTATAGAAAAAGTAATTAAAAAACCAATAGTCCAAAACATACAAGAATGAAAATAAATTTTTCCTTGATACATTGTAAATAACCAATTAAAAATCTTTACACCAGTTGGAATTGCAATAATCATTGTCGTAATTCCAAAAAAAGCATTAACGTTTGCTCCAGCTCCCATAGTAAAAAAATGATGTAACCAAACAATAAAAGATAAAATCGTAATAGATAATGTAGCCCAAACTAAAGAATAATATCCAAATAAAGATTTTTTAGAAAATGTTGAAACAATTTCTGAAAAAATTCCAAAAGCAGGAAGAACAAGAATATAAACTTCTGGATGTCCCCAAATCCAAATTAAATTTACATACATCATCATATTTCCACCCATATCATTAGTGAAAAAATGAAAACCTAAATATCGATCTAAAGTTAATAATAATAAAGTAATAGTTAAAACTGGAAAAGAAGCAATAATTAACAAATTTGAACATAAAACTGTCCATGTAAATACAGGAATTTTAAACATTGTCATTCCTGGAGCTCTCATTTTTAAAATAGTTACTAAAAAATTAATAGCAGTTAATGTAGTTCCAATACCAGCAATTTGTAAACACCAAATCCAATAATCTACTCCTACACTTGGACTAAACTGCATCTCAGATAATGGAGGATAAGCTAACCATCCTGTCTTAGCAAATTCACCTATTCCAAGAGATAAATTTATCAAAATAACAGCACTTACAGTCATCCAAAAACTTAAATTGTTTAAAAAAGGAAAAGCTAAATCACGTGCTCCAATTTGTAATGGAACAACAAAATTCATTAAACCGATAATTAACGGCATAGCCACAAAAAATATCATAATTACACCATGAGCAGTAAAAATCTGATCATAATGATTTGGTGGTAAAAATCCAGATGGATGATTTAAAGAAGCTAAATATTGCTGAATACGCATCATAATAGCATCAACAAAACCTCTAAATAACATTACAAATGCTAAAATAATATACATAATTGCAATTTTTTTATGATCTAATGTAGTAAACCATTCTTTCCATAAATACTTCCATTTTTTAAAATATGTAATAAATCCAGCTAAAATTATTGATATAAAAATGATAGAAGCATAAGTAATAACAATAATAGGTTCATGAAAAGGTATATCTTTCCATAATAATTTTCCAAACATAAAATATCCTTTCATAGTTCTTTAAAAAATTTTTTAAAAACCCTAAAAAATTTATTATAATTTTTTATTAATCAAGTAATTTCTTAATAATATTAAAATCTGAAAAAACAAAATATTTTTTAAAATCTTTATAAAAAATATTAAATGAATTATCTAAATTTTTAATATTTTTTCCAGTTTTTTTAACTTTATAAATCCATGAATTAAAAAAATTTAAATTAAAAGCAGAAAACGCATCAAACTTCATATCTGAAAATCCAGATCCACTATAGTTAGAAGAAATTCCTTTATTAATTCCAGAAAAATTAGAAATCAAACTTAACTTAGATATCATACCTGGCATAGCATATATTTGACTACCTAAAGAAGGTATAAAAAAAGAATTCATAACAGTTTTAGAAGTAATATAAAATTTAATTGGAACATTTGTAGGAAAAACAACTTCATTAATAGAAATAATTTTTTGTTTTGGATAAATAAATAACCATTTCCAATTTAAAGATACTACTTTAATTTTTATTGGATTAAAATGTGTTTTTATTTCTTTCCTTGGATCTAATTCATGAGTTTTATTCCATGATAAAAAAGCTAAAAAAGTTATTAAAATAATTGGAATACCCCATGAAAATAACTCAATTTTATGAGAATTATTCCAATTTGGATTATATTGAGAATTTTTAGAAGTATGATGATATTTAAAAGAAAAAAATAAAGTCATAAAAATTACTGGAATAACAACAATTAACATTACTAAAAAAGAAATTAATATTAAATTTCTTTGTTCAATTGCTATAATTCCTTTTGGAGAAGTAATTCCTCCACTACATCCATTTAATAAAAATACGAAAAAAAGCAAAAAATAATTTTTTTTAGTTTTAAAAAAGTTCATAAAAAACCTCAAAAACATATAAATAAATATTTTTCTAAAAAATTTAAATAAAATATTTAAAAATTCAATAAAAAAATCTCTTTAATTTTTTTTAAGTATTATAATATTAAAATAACCAAAATATAAAAAATATTTTAAAATTTAAAAAATAATAATTTTTTTTTAATTATTTTTTTTAAAAAATAACACTTTTTTTCAAATTTAATTATTTTGTTTTAAAATATTAAAATACTAATCTTTTAAAAAAAATAAAAAAAATGTTAAATTTAATAAAAAAAAAAATAAAAAATCAAATAAAAATAAAAAAAATAAAAATAACTAATCAAAGTTCTGTTCATAAAAATCTTAAAAAAAAATATTCTCACTTTAAAATAATAATTATTAGTAATTATTTTTTTAGAAAAGAAATATTAGAAAGACATAGAACAATTTATAATATCCTATCTAAAGAAATAAAAAATAAAATACATGGAATAGAATTATATACTTATACTGAAAAAGAATGGAATATAAAAAAAAATAAAAAAATAAATCCTACAAAATGTTTTAATTAATTTAAAAAATTATTTTTTTTTAAATTTTCAAATAAAAAATAAAATTTAAAAAACTTAATAAATATAAAAATAATTAATTTATATAAATATATATTTAATTAAAAAGGAAAATAATGAATACTATTTTAAATAAATCATTAAAAATGAATAACATAGAAATAAAAAATGTTTTATCTAGTCAAAAAATAGAAAAAAAAGTTAAAAAAAAACTAATAAATTTAAAAAAAAATTCTTTTATAAATGGATTTCGTAAAGGAAAAGTTCCATTTAATATTATAAAAAAAAAATTTAAAAAAGAAGTATTAAAAAAAACATTAAATAAATTAATTAATCAACATTTTATTGATGTATTAAAAAAAAAAAAAATAAAAAAATATTATAATCTTCAATATTTTTTCAAAAAATATAAAAAAGGAAGTAATTTTAATTATACAATAAAATTTACAATTCCTTCTGAAAAATTATTACAAAAATTAAAATTAATAAAATTATATCAATTAAAAATTAAAATAACAAAAAAAGATATTTTAAAAACTCTTATTAATCTTCAAAAAAATATTACTCCTTGGAAAAATAAAAAAAAACCTATATCAGAAAATGATAAAGTAATTATTAATTATAAATTAATATTAAAAAAAAATAAAAAATACATATCAAAAAAAAAAAATTTTTTAATATATATTAATAAAAATTTTTTATTAAAAAAAATTTACAAAAAAATTATTAATAAAAAAATAGGAGATATAATTTTTATTAATAAAAAATTTTCAAAATATCATCCTGAAAAAAAAATTTCATCAAAAAAAATAATAATAAAAATAAAAATAATAAAAATTAAAGAAAAAAAAATAAATAAAATAGATTTTAATAAAATAAAAAATTTTGGATTTCAAGAAAAAAATATTGAAGAATTAAAAAAAAAAATATATCTAAAACTAAAAAAAGAAGCTAAAAAAATTGAATACCAATATTTAAAAGAAAAATTTATAAAAACTTGGATTCAAATAAATAAAAAAAAATTTAAAAAAAAAATAAATAAAAAAGAAAAAAATATATTAAAAAAAATAATTTTTGAAAAATATAAAAAAGAAAAAAATATATTTATAAAAATATATGATAAAAATATAAAAAAAGAAATTATTGGAAAAATGATAATTCATGATCTAATTAATAAAATTATTTCTCAAGAATCATTATATATAAGCAAAAATTCTATAAAAAAAATATTTAAAAATTATATTATTAATTTAAAAAATAATATTTCAAAAAAAATATCAAAAAAAGAAAAAAAACTAATTTTAAAAAATATTAAATCTTCTTTATTAATAGAAAAAGCATTTTATTATATTTTTTCAAATATCTCTATTAAAAAAAAATATCTAAACCTAGAAAAAGCTTTAAAAAAAATTGGAAAAATAACTCTATAAAAATAAAATTTAAAAAAATTAAGGAAAAAAAATGTTGTATGATAAAAAAAATAAAATAAGAAACAATAGTATAATTCCAACAGTTATTGAAAAAAATTTTCTAGGAGAAAGATCTTTTGATATTTATTCTAGATTGTTAAGAGAAAGAATAATATTCTTAACAGGATCTATTGATGACAACCTATCAAATCTTATTATATCTCAATTACTTTTTTTAGAATCAGAAAATAAAAAAAAAGATATTTTTTTATATATAAACTCTCCAGGAGGAATTGTTACTTCAGGATTATCTATATATGATACTATAAAATTTATCAAACCTGACGTAAATACTGTATGCATAGGTCAAGCATCATCTATGGCTGCATTAATATTATCTTCAGGAAAAAAAGGAAAAAGATTTAGTTTACCAAATTCTAGAATTATGATACATCAACCTTTAGGTGGTTATCAAGGACAAGCTTCTGATATTAAAATTCATGCTTTAGAAATTGATAAAATTAAAAAAAATATCAATAGAATACTATCTCATAATACAAAAAAAAGCATTAAAAAAATAAATAAAGATACAGAAAGAGATTATTTTCTTTCATCAAAAGAAGCTTTAAAATATGGATTAATAGATTCTATATTAGAAAAAAAATAAAAAAATTATTTTTTTAAAAAAGAGGTAATAATGAAAAATAAAAAAAAAAATAATAATAATCAATTAAATTGTTCTTTTTGTAAAAAAAATCAAGATGAAGTTAAAAAAATTATAGCAGGATCTAAAGCATACATATGTGATCAATGCATATATTTATGCAATAATATTTTAAAAAAAGAAAAAAAAAATATTGATTTTCCTTATAAAAAATTTAAAAATTTACCTAAGCCTAAAGAAATAAAAAAAGAATTAGATAATTATATAATTGGTCAAAATAAAGCAAAAAAAATATTATCTGTAGCAGTATATAATCATTATAAAAGTTTATATATATCATCAGATAAAGAAGTAGAAATAGGAAAAAGCAATATTTTATTAATTGGGCCTACTGGAAGTGGAAAAACTTTATTAGCAGAAACATTAGCAAAATTTTTAAAAGTTCCGTTTATAATAGCTGATGCTACAACTTTAACAGAAGCTGGATATGTAGGAGAAGATGTTGAAAATATAATTCAAAAATTACTTCAAAAATGTAATTATAATGTTAAAAAAGCACAATCTGGAATAATTTATATTGATGAAATAGATAAAATATCTAAAAAATCGAGTAATCCATCAATAACAAGAGATGTATCAGGAGAAGGAGTTCAACAATCTCTCTTAAAAATTATTGAAGGAACTATCGCTTCAGTACCCCCTCAAGGAGGAAGAAAACATCCTCAACAAGAATTTATTCAAGTAAATACTTCAAAAATTTTATTTATATGTGGAGGAACATTTTTAGGATTAAAAAAAATTATTAATGAAAGAATAAATAAAAAATCTAAAATAGGATTTTATAAAAAAAATCTAATAAAAAAAAAATTAAAAAAAACTAATAATTTAAATATCATCGAACCTCAAGATTTAATTAAATTTGGATTAATTCCTGAATTTATAGGAAGATTACCTATTATTACTGAATTAAATCAATTAAATAAAAAAGAACTAATTAAAATATTATGTCAACCTAAAAATGCTTTAATAAAACAATATAAAAAATTATTTGAAATGGAAGGAGTAAAATTAAAATTTTGTGAAGATTCTATAAAAAAAATTGCAGAAAAATCTATTTTAAAAAAATCAGGAGCAAGGGGATTAAGATCAATTTTAGAAAAAATTTTATTAAAAACAATGTATAACTTACCATCAATGAAAAATGTAAAAAAAGTAATTATAAATAAATATACAATAACTAATAATTATTCACCAAAAATTTTATTCAAAAAAAATCCATTATTATAATAAAAAATTCTTAATAATTTTAAAAAAATTGGATTTTTATTAATAATTATTTTTTAATATATCAAATTAAAGAGATATTATTTATGAAAAAAAGAAATTATAAATATATTAAAATACCCATTTTACCATTAAGAGATACAGTAATATATCCTCATATGGTAATACCTTTATTTATAGGAAGAAAAAAATCTATTAAATGTATTGAACATGCAATTAAAAAAGATAAAAGAATTATGTTAGTAACACAAAAAAAACAATCTATTAATAAACCTAATATTAAAGATTTATTTAAAATAGGAACTGTATCTATTATTTTACAATTATTAAAATTACCTGATGGAACAGTAAAAATATTAATAGAAGGAAAAAAAAGAGCAAAAATAATTGATTTATATAAAAAAAAAAAAAATTTATTTGGAAAAATAAAACAAATTTCTAAAAAAAAAATAAATAACTCTAAAAAAAAAGTATTTAAAAGAACAATAATAAATCAATTTGAAAAATATTTAAAATTTAACAAAAAAATTTCAAATGATATTATAAATTCATTAAGTAAAATTAACGATATAGAACAGTTAATAGACACTATAGCAATTCATATACCTTCTAAAACAATTATTAAACAAAAAATATTAGAAAAAAAAGATATTAACAAAAGATTAGATATATTAATGACTATTTTAGAATCAGAAATAAAACTATTTAAAATAGAAAAAAAAATAAAAAAAAGAATAAAAAAACAAATGGAAAAAAACCAAAAGGAATATTATTTAAATGAACAAATAAAAGCAATAAAAAAAGAACTCGGAAAAAAAGAAAAAGATATTCAAGAATATTTTATTCTAAAAAAAAAAATTATTAATTCAAAAATGCCAAAAAAAATAGAAAAAGAACTAAAAGAAGAACTTAAAAGATTAAAATTAATGCCTTATATGTCTTCTGAAACTACAGTAGTAAGAAATTATATTGAATGGATGATTAAAATTCCTTGGAAAAAAAGAACAAAAATAAAAAAGAATTTATCTAAAGCATTATTAAATTTAAATACAGATCATTATGGATTAAAAAAAGTAAAAAATAGAATTTTAGAATATTTAGCTGTTCAAAATAGAATAAAAAAAATAAAAGGACCTATTTTATGTTTAATTGGACCTCCTGGAGTAGGAAAAACTTCTTTAGGAAAATCTATCGCTAAAGCAACTGGAAGAAAATATATTAGAATGTCTTTAGGTGGAATAAAAGATGAAGCTGAAATTAGAGGACATAGAAGAACATATATAGGCTCTATGCCTGGAAAGATAATACAAAACATATCTAAAACAGGGGTAAAAAATCCTTTATTTTTATTAGATGAAATTGATAAAATGTCTTACGATGTTAGATCAGATGCTTCTTCTGCATTATTAGAGGTGTTGGATCCAGAACAAAATTCTACATTTAACGATCATTATTTAGAAGTAAATTATGATTTGTCTGAAGTATTATTTATTGCTACTGCTAACTCTACAAATATTCCTACTCCATTATTAGATAGAATGGAAATTATAAGATTACCTGGATATACAGAAAAAGAAAAAATAAAAATTTATGAAAATTATTTAAAACCTAAACAAATGAAAGAACATGCGTTAAAAAAAAATGAAATATCAATTACTAAAAACGCAATAATAAATATTATTCGTTATTATACTAGAGAATCAGGAGTAAGAAATTTAGAAAAAAAAATAGCTAAAATATATAGAAAAACTGTAAAAAAAATACTCTTAAATAAAAAAATTAAAAAAATAAAAATAAATAATAAAAATTTAAAAAATTACTTAGGAATAAAAAAAATAAATTCTAAAGTTATAAACAAAGTAGATAAAATAGGACAAGTAATTGGATTAGCTTGGACAGAACATGGAGGAGAAATATTAAAAATACAAACAGCTTGCTTTTCAGGAAAAGGAAAACTATCTTTTACTGGATATTTAGGAAAAGTAATGAAAGAATCTATTCAAACCGCTTTAACCGTTTTTAGAATACAATCAAAAAAATTTAAAATACCCATTAATTTTTATAAAAAAAATGATATTCATGTACATATTCCTGAAGGAGCTACTCCAAAAGATGGACCAAGTGCTGGAATATCTATATGCACTTCTATTACTTCAGCTTTTACTAATAATCCTGTAAAACATAATTTCGCAATGACAGGAGAAATTACTTTACATGGAGAAGTTATAGAAATTGGAGGACTTAAAGAAAAAATGTTAGCAGCACATAGAGAAGGAATCAAATGTGTAATTATTCCTAAAGAAAATAAAAAAGATCTAAAAGAAATACCAAAAGAAATTTTATCTAATATAAAAATCTATATGGTTTCAAACATCTCTGAAGTATTAAAATTATCTCTAAAAAATGATCTCTATAAATAATTTATTTATAAAATTTTCATAAATATGTTCATAAATAATTAAGAAAAGGATTTAAAAAATGAATTTTAATACCAAAATATGGTTTAAAAATATAATTTTAAAAATTATTTTAATTACTTTATTTGCATCTATTTTTATAACTAACATAAGTTCTTTGAAAAATTGTTTTTCATTTTCAAACAATTATCCATGGTTATTAAAAATAAATGAAAAAAAAATAAACATAAATAAAATACAATATTTTTTTGAAAAAAAAATATTAAATGATAGTTCTAAAAAAAAATCATATAAATTATTAAAAAATAAAAAATATATATTATTTATATATAAAAAAATAATATCAGATTTAATTGATGAAATTTTAATAAATAATTATATGAAAAGCAGTAATATTTATTGTAATAAAAATAAAATAAAAGAAATAGTAAAAAATTTAGAAGTATTCAAAAAAAATAATAAATTTAATAAAGAAAAATATTTTGATTTTTTACAAAGAATGAACATAAATGAAAAAGAATATCTTAATGAAATAGGAAAAAAAATAATAGAAAATTTTTTTTCTCAAGATATTTTAGATTCATATAATTTATTAAAAATTGAAAAAAAATCTATTTTAAAAAATGTTTTATCAAATATTTTATACATAAAAGCAAAATTAAATTTTAAAAAAATATTTTCTAAACAAAATGTAACACAAAAAGAAATAAAAGATTTTTATATAAATAATAAAAAATTATTTATGTATCCAAAAAAATTTAAAATACAATTTATAAAAATTCCTATATTAATTAATAAAAAAATAATAAATAAAAAGAAAAAAAAACTAACAAAAAAAAATACTATTGAAAAAAAAATAATTAAAAAAATAAATTTAATATCTAAAAATAAAAAAAATTATTTTGATTTAATTAAAAAAATAATTAACGTAAAAATTAATAACACAAAACTATTTTTAATTAATTCTATTCCTCAAGAAATAAAAATAAAACAAATCATTAGTTTCTTAAAAAAACAAAAAATATTTAATAAAAAAGATAATATTTATTATAAATTTTTTAATAAAAATTCTACTTATATAATAAAAATTATCAATTTTGAAAAAGAAAAAGAAAAATCACTTTTAGAAGTAAAAAAAAAAATAATTAATTATATTAAAGAAAAAAAAGCAAAAATTAAAGCTTTTAAAATAATTAAAAAAATAGAAAATGAACTAAAAAAAGGATCTTGGAAAACTTTTAATAAAAATAAATTATTTTTTCAAAAAAAAATTTTTTCTCTTAAAAAAAATACAAAAATTTTTAATAATGTTTTAGATAAAAAAATTAATGATAAAAAACCAATATATAAAAAAAAAACTGATTTTAAAAAAAAATGGTCAATAATAAAAATATATAAACAAAATTATTTTAAAATTTCATCTAAAAAAAAAAGTAATATATATAAAAAATATATGATTTATAATCAAGAAAAATTAATAAATTTAATATTACAAAACTTACGTTTAAATGCTGATATAAAATATCAAAGAAAAATAGATATCATTTAAAAATATATATAAAAAATATTTTTGTATTAAAATAAATATATAAAAAATGTAAAATTTTTACTGAAATTTATAAAAAATATTTTATAAATATTAAATATTAGGATTATCTTGTGAAATTATTTAAGCAATTAAGTTGGTATTTTATTCAAGAATGGAAAAGATATGTTGGATCTATTTTAATATTAATAATCATTGCTTTATTACAAATGATTCCTCCTAAAATAGTAGGAATATTAGTTGATTCTATGGTTAAAAAAAATATTAGTTTTCAAAAATCCATAAAATGGATATATATCATGATAGGAATTGCTTTAATAGTATATATTTTAAGATATATTTGGAGAATATTACTATTTGGAGCATCCTATAAATTAGCTATTAAATTAAGAACTTTATTTTATGATTCTATTATTAAACAAAATTCTACTTTTTATTTAAATAATAGAACTGGAGATTTAATTACTCGAGTAAGTAACGATATTGAAAGAATTATATTTGCTGCAGGAGAAGGAGTTTTAACACTTATAGATTCTTTAGTAATGGGAATTTCTGTTTTAGTAGTAATGTGTACACAAATAAGTTATAAATTAACTTTTTTTACATTATTACCTATGCCAATAATGACATTTTTTATTAAAAAATATGGAGCTGAATTACATAGAAAATTTTTTAAATATCAAATTTCATTTTCTATTTTAAATAATAAAACTCAAGAAATATTAACAAGTATAAGAATGATTAGAGCTTTTGGATTAGAAAAAGAAAAACTAAAAGAATTTTCAAAATTAATAAAAAAATCTACTAAAGAAAACATAAAAGTTTCAAAAACAGATGCTAAATTTGATCCAGTAATATATTTATCTATTGCTCTTTCAAATCTTTTAGCAATTTCTAGTGGAAGTTGGTTAGTATGGAATAAAATTATAACATTAGGTCAATTAACTAGTTTTATTATGTATCTCGGATTAATGATTTGGCCTATGTTAGCTTTAGCATGGATGTTTAATATAGTAGAAAGAGGAAGTTCAGCATGGAGAAGAATTCAAAAAATAATAAATTATCCAGTTGAATTAAAAAATGGAAAAATTAAGAAAATAAAAAAAAATAAAAACTTAAAAATTTTAATAAAAAATTTTTATTACCCAAAAAACAAAAAACCATCACTAAAAAATATAAATTTTTCTATTAAAAATGGAGAAATAATTGGTATTTGTGGACCAACAGGATCAGGTAAAAGTACTATTTTTAAAATTATTCAAAGAAATTTTGATTTTTTTAAAGGAGAAATTCTATATAATAACATTAAGATAAAAAAATTTAAATTAAAAAAATGGAGAAAAAAAATTTCTGTAGTAAATCAAGAAACTTTTTTATTTTCTGATACTATTTTAAATAACATTTCTTTTGGAAGAAAAGATATAACACAAAAAAAAATAGAAAAATATGCATGTATTTCAAAAATACATAATGAAATTATAAAATTAAAAAAAGGATATAAAACTTTAATAGGAGAAAATGGAGTATTATTATCAGGAGGACAAAAACAAAGAATAGCAATTACCCGTGCTTTAATTTTAAATCCAGAAATTTTAATTTTAGATGATGCTTTATCTGCTGTAGATGGAAATACAGAATATTCTATTTTAAAAAATATTTTTAAATGGAAAAAAAAAAATACAACTATTATAATGAGTTCACATAAACTTTCTACACTAAGAAAAGCAAACAAAATTATAGTTATGAGAAAAGGAAAAATAACTAATTTAGGAAAACATTCAGATCTTATAAAAGAAAAAAATTGGTACAGTAAATCATTGTCATATCAAAACATTCATAATAAAGCAAAAGATATGAAAAAAGGAAATATTAAATGAATAATTTTATAAATTGTTGGCCTACTTTAAAAAGATTAATGGAATATGCCAAACCCTTTAAAAAACTACTATTTTTAGGAATTTTTTTACTTTTATCTGCTGCTTTATCTGAAGTATTAGGACCAATATTAATTAGTAATTTTATAAAAATAACTTTAGAAAAACATCAATGTTCAAAAAAAATAATTATCTTAAATATTATTTGTTTTATTATACTTCAAGTTACATCCGTAATTTTGTATTACTCACAAAATATTATATTTAGTAAAATATCTATTAAAATTATTCAAAATTTAAGATATGATATAATGAAATCTACTTTAATGCTTCCTATAAATATTTACGATAGTCAACCAATAGGACATATTATATCAAAAATAACAAACGACACAGAATCAATAAGAGAACTTTATGACACAATATTAGGATCAATAGTAAATAGTTCAGTATTAGTACTTATAGTATTAATAGCTATGTTTATTTTATCTTGGAAAATGGCTTTAATCGCAATTATTTTAATTCCTATCGTATTATTTATTATAATGTCTTATCAAAAATATAGTATTCCTATATTAAAAAATATTAGACATTATTTATCTAAAATCTATCATGAATTTAATGAAATAGTAAATGGAATAACAGTAATTCAACAATTTCAAAGAGAAAAACAATTTAGAAAAAAAATTATTAATACAAGTTACATGCATTATAAATATAAAATGCAAGCTTTAAAATTAGAAGGTTTTTTATTAAGACCATTACTTAATTTTTTATCCTCTATGATATTATGTGGAATTATGTTTTTATGTATTGTATCTCATAAACAAACTTTTAAAGTAGGAGTATTATACGCTTTTATTAGTTATTTATCTCGATTAAATGAACCTTTAATATCTGTAGCAAGCCAACAACCATTATTACAAAAAGCAATTGTTTCAGGAGAAAGAATTTTTGAATTAATGGATATTCCAAAACAAAAATATGGATCAAAATATAAAGATATAAAAAAAGGAAAAATTAATATAAAAAATTTGTTTTTTAAACATAAAAAAAACAAAAATTATACATTAAAAAATATTAATATTGATATTCAACCAAATAAATTTATAGCATTTATTGGAAAAACTGGAAGTGGAAAAAGTACATTAGCAAATTTATTAATGGGTTACTACCAAGCTGAAAAAGGATCTATTTATTTAAATAACCAAAAAATGGAAAAAATAAAACATTCCGCTTTAAGAAGTTCAATAGCATTAATACAACAAAATCCAATAATTCTTCCTATAAATGTATTAAAAAATATTACTCTTGGAAAAAAAATAGAACTAAAAGAAGTATACAAAATTTTAGATTTAGTACATTTAACTCCGCTTATATCTTCTTTACCCAAAGGAATTTATACTAATTTAAGCGAACAAGGAAATAATTTATCAGTTGGTCAAAAACAACTTATTTCCATTGCAAGAGCTTTAATAAGAAATCCAAAAATATTAATTTTAGATGAAGCAACAGCAAATATAGATTCTAAAACAGAAAAATGGATACAAAAATCTATTTTGAAAATTAAAAAAAAAACAACTTTAGTAATGATAGCTCATAGATTATCTACAGTAATTAAAGCAGATAAAATAATTCTTTTAGATAAAGGTAAAATTATTGAACAAGGGAATCATAAAAAACTTATGAATATAAAAAATAAATATTACAAAATGTATAAATCACAATTATTAAATAAAAACTAAAAAAAAATATTTTTTATTAAGTGTTTTATTAATAAAATCTAAATGCATGAAATATTTGAGTTAGCTGCTTCTTTCCAGACCTGACTAAATATTCAAATATTAACATCATATAGCATACTAATAAAACACTTAAGAAAAAATAAATTTTTATATCTGAAAATATACATTATTTAAATAAAAAAAACAAGTTTATTTTATAAATTTAAAATAAAAAAAAAAATATCAATAATGAAAATTATTAACAATTATGATAGCATATATAAATATAAAAATTTAAAAAGAAAAAAAATGAAATATCAAGTTTTTGCAAGAAAATGGAGACCTAGAAATTTTAAAGAAGTAATAGGTCAAAAATATGTTATAAAAGCTTTATCTAATAGTTTAAAATTAAATAAAATACATCAAGCATGGATATTTCATGGAACAAGAGGAATAGGAAAAACAACTATTGCAAGAATTTTAGCAAAATGTTTAAACTGTAAAAAAAAAATTACAAATATTCCATGTAGAAAATGTAATTCATGCAAAGAAATTGAAAAAAATTTTAATCCAGATTTAATTGAAATAGATGCAGCTTCAAAAACAAAAGTAGAAGATATTAAAGAACTTTTAGAAAATGCAAAATATCCTCCTATTAAAGAAAGATTTAAAATTTATTTAATTGATGAAGTTCATATGTTATCTAGATATAGTTTTAATGCACTTTTAAAAACTTTAGAAGAACCTCCAAAACATGTTAAATTTATTTTAGCTACAACTAATATTGAAAAATTACCAAAAACTATTATATCTCGTTGTATAAAACTAAGTTTAAAAACAATAAATTATAAAAAAATTAATAATCAATTAAAATATATTTTAAAAAAAGAAAAAATATATTTTGAAAAAAAAACAACCAAAATGCTTTCCCAAGCTTCTGATGGAAGTATGAGAGATGCTTTAAGTTTAACAGAACAAGCAATTTCTATAGGAAATAATAAAATCATCAAGAAAGATGTAAAAAAAATGTTAGGAATATTTAAATATGAAAATTTTATTAATTTATTAATTTCTTTATTTAGAAAAGATATAAAAAAAATATTATTTTTAAAAAATCATATTTTATCTTTAGATGTAGAACCAGAACAAATACTTATTGAATTATTAAAATTACTTCATTATTTACATATTTTAAAAATTTTTTCTATAAAATGGAAATCAATAAAATATAATTCAAAACAAAAAAAAATTTTAAAAAGAATTGCTAAAGAAAATGATTTTTTAAAAATAAAAAAATATTATTCCATTATTTTAAAAGGAAGAAAAAATATTTCTTTTTCTCCTTCAAAAAAATTAGGAATGGAATTAACTTTATTACAAACACTAGAAATAAAATAACTCACATAAATTTTTTAATAAATTAAATAATTTTATTAAAAATTTTTAATATCAAATACAAAAAATAAGAAGAAAAAATGTTTAATAATGGAAATTTAAGTAATTTAATGCAACAAGCTCAAAAAATGAAAGAAAATATGAAAAATATACAAAAAGAAATAAAATCTATAGAAGTTGTAGGAGAATCTGGAGCTGGGTTAGTAAAAATAACCTTAACTGGATCACATAACTGTAAAAAAATAGAAATAGATTCTACTTTATTTAAAGACGAAGATAAGGAAGTAATAGAAGATCTAACTGTCGCAGCTTTTAATGATGCAGTAAGAAAAATTTCTGAAGAACATAAAAAAAGAATGTTAAAATTATCTGGAAAAATTCCAATTCCTAATGATTTAAAATTACCTACATAATGATTTAAATTTTTATAATTTTTATTAATTTTAAAAATTTAAGGGAAAAAAATGAGAATTATTTTAATTGGTTATCCATGTTCAGGAAAAGGTACTCATTCAAATTTTATATCAAAAAAATATAAAATACCAAAAATATCTACAGGAGACTTACTTAGAGAAATTATTTTAAAAAAAAATAAAAAATATATTAAAATAAAAAAAAAAATGGAAAAAGGAGAATTAATTTCAGATAAAAATATAATAAAATTAGTAAAAAAAAGAATATCTAAAAAAGATTGTAATAAAGGGTATATTTTAGATGGATTTCCTAGAACTATAAAACAAGTTAAAATGATGTATAAAGAAAAATTAAAAATAAACTTTATAATTGAATTATTAATATCAAAAAAAATAATATTAAAAAGAGCATTAGGAAGAAAAATTCATCTAAATTCTGGAAGAATTTATCATAAAATTTATAATCCTCCATTAATAAATAATAAAGATGATATTACAGGAGAAAAACTGATTACTAGAAAAGATGACAATATAAAAGTAATAAAAAAAAGAATAAATGAATATAAAAAATTTAAAAAAATATTTTTTAAATTTTATAAAAATAAAAAAATAAGAAAAAATGTAAAAATTATCAAAATAAACGCAAAAAAAAAATTAAAAAATATTCAAATAAAAATAAAGAAAATTTTAAAAAAAGAAGATTTTTGCGCTTTACAGGATTCGAACCTGTGACAAACGGCTTAGAAGGCCGTTGCTCTATCCAACTGAGCTAAAAGCGCTTTTTTAAAGATTTAATCATTATAAATTATTTTTTAATAAAATACTAGTTATAAGTATTTTAAATTATAATATAAAAATAAAAAAAATTAAATATTTATAAAAAATGAGATAAAAATGGTAGCACAGATTCTTGACGGATTAAAACTTGCTAAGAAAATTCAAAAAAAAATAAAAAAAATTATTTGTAAAAGAAAAAAAAATAATTTAATAATTCCTGGACTAGCAATAATATTAATTGGAAATAATACTTCTTCTAAAATTTATATAAAAAATAAAAAAATTGCATGTAATAAAGTTGGATTTTTATCTAAAATATATAAATTTTCAGAAAAAATTAATAAAAAAAAAATTATTTCAATAATAAAAAAACTTAATAATAATAAATTAATACATGGAATTTTGATACAATTACCTTTACCAAATAAAATTACAACACTTGAAATATCAAAAAAAATATCTTATAAAAAAGATGTCGATGGATTTCATCCATTAAATATGGGACTTTTATGTCAAAGAAATCCAAATATTAGATCTTGTACACCATTAGGCATAATTAATTTATTAAAAGAATATAAGATAAAAATAAAAGGAATGAATGCCCTTATTATTGGAGCTTCAAACATCGTTGGAAGACCTATGATGCTAGAATTATTACTAGCAGGATGTACGACAACAATTACTCATAGATTTACAAAAAATTTATATGAATATGTAAAAAAAGCTGATTTAATTATTATAGCAATTGGAAAACCAAATTTTTTACATGGAAAATGGATTAAAAAAGGAGCAATAATTATTGATGTAGGAATTAATAGATTAGAAAATGGAAAAATTGTAGGAGATGTAAATTTCAAATCTATGTATAAAAAAGCTTCATATATTACTCCTGTACCAGGAGGAGTAGGACCTATGACAATTACAAGTTTATTACAAAATACACTTTATTCTTTTAAAAAATATCAAAAAAAATAAAGTTTTTTAATAAATTTTCCATATAGTTTCATTTTTTTTATCTTCTAAATGAACTCCAAGATTTAATAATTTTTTTCTAATATTATCTGCTTTTTTCCATAAAAAAAGTTTTCTTGCATCATTTCTTTTTTTTAATAACTTTTTAATTTTAATTATTAATTTTTTATTTTTCTTAACAAAGTTATCTTTATTAGAAAAAAAACCCAAAGTTTTTCCTAAAAAATAAAGAATTTCAGAAAAAAATTCAGCTTTTTTAAATTTTTTTGAATCATTAGCATAAATAATTTTATTGGATAATTTAGATAATAAAAATAGTGCAATTGGAGTATTAAAACTATCATTCATAGCTTTTTTAAAAAGAATAATATCATTTATAAAATTTTCTTTTAAAGAAAAATTAAAGTTTTTATTTTTTGAAAACTTTAAACAATAATAAAATTTTTTTAATATTTTTTCAGATTTTTTTAAATCATTTATGTTATAATTGATAGGGTGTCTATAATTAGTAGAAAGAATATAATGACGAATGACATCTGAATTAAAATTTTTTCTTAAATCTTTTATTAGATAAAAATTTTTTAAAGATTTAGACATTTTTTTTTTTTTACAAATAACCATTCCAGTATGCATCCAATAATTAACAAAATTATTGTTTTGAAAACATACTGATTGAGCACGTTCATTTTCATGATGAGGAAAAATTAAATCATTGCCTCCTCCATGAATATCTAATTTATCTTTAAAATATTTATAATTAATTGCAGAACATTCTATATGCCATCCAGGACGTCCGTTTCCCCAAGGAGAATTCCAAAAATTTTCACCTAATTTACTTTTTTTCCATAATGTAAAATCTTTTTTTAAAAAATTAATTTTATTAAAATAATTTTTTCTAGATAATATACCATATTCTGAATAACTTTTTATATCAAAAACAACATCTCCTTTATTATTTATATAAGCATGTTTTTTATTAATTAAAAAATTAATAAAACTTATAATCTCAATAATATGATCAGTTGCTAATGGAGAAAAAGTAGGTTTTAAAATATTTAAAGAAGAAAAATCTAAATTCATATCATTAATTATATCACGTGTAAAATATGTATAATCTTTTTTTATTAATTTAGATTTATTAATAATTTTATCATCAATATCTGTAATATTTCTAACATACTTTACTGAATATCCATATTTTTTAAAATACCGATAAACTACATCAAAAAATAAAAAAGTTTTTGCATGTCCAATATGACAATAATCATAAACTGTAACTCCACATACGTACATTGAAACTTTATTTTTTTTAATCGGTTTAAAAATTTCTTTTTTTTTAGTTAAAGTATTAAATATTTTTAACATTATATTTCACTATAAAATATATTTAATTTATTTAGATTAAACAAATAATTTATTAAAAGGAAAATTTATATGTATAAAAAATTAAAAGAAATAATAAAATTTCCAACTTATTTTACATTTAAAATTATATGTTTTAATAAAATCAATACAATTAAAAAAATTAATAAAAAAATAAAAGATAAAAAAATAAAAATAAAAGAAAAAAAAATATATTTTAGTAAAAATAAAAAATATTTTTCTTATTCAGTTAAAATTTATTCTAAGAAATTTAAACAAATAGAATATTTATATAAAAAAATTGGAAAAATTAAATATGTTAAAATAATTCTATAAATATAAAAAAAATAATCTGTCCAGTATATACAAAAAATACTGAACAGTTTTTAAAAATCTTAAATTTTTTTCAAAATTATAAGAAATTAAATAATAATTTATATGTTAGTAACGTTAGATGCAGATGGACCTTTTTCTCCTTCTATAATTTCAAACTCAACACTTTGTCCTTCTGATAAAGTTTTAAATCCATCACTTTGAATAGCTGAAAAATGAACAAAAACATCTTTACTACCATCTTCAGGAGTAATAAATCCAAAACCTTTTGATTCATTAAACCATTTAACATTACCTTTAATCTTAGACATCTTTTATTACCTTTACATTAAATGCAACTTAAATACTAATTTTAAATATTAATTTCAAAAAATTGAAAATGTTTTAAATAAAATATAAAAAAAAATAAATTTAAATATTTTTATTAATATTTTTAAATTAAATTTAAAAAAATTTTTTAAATTAACTATGTGAAAAAAAATTAAATTTTATTTTTAAAATAAAAAAATATTTTAAAAAAAATTGGTTTTTTAAAAAAAATTTAAAAAAATATTTTTTTAATAATATAAATTTTTTAATAGCCTGGAAATTTCCTACTCTCACACAGGGAAACCCTGAACTACCATTGGCGTTATAATGTTTCACTTCTGAGTTCGATATGGATTCAGGTGGTACCATTACACTATTTTAACCAGGCTATTAAAAAATTTATATAATCTATATATTTTAATATATATATTTTATATATTAAAATATATAAATTTTAAAAAAAAAAACAATCGGTTACAAGCTTTTATAAATTAAGTAATATAAAAATAAATTTTAAAAAAAACACCTCTGGTGTTGTAAGGTTAAGCCTATTGGGTAATTAGTACTAGTTAGCTTAACATATCACTATGCTTACACATCTAGCCTATCTACGTTGTAGTCTTCAACGTCCCTTCAGAAAATTTAAAAATTTTCAGGGAAGATTAATCTTGGGGTAAGTTTCGTGTTTAGATGCTTTCAGCACTTATCTTTTCCGCATATAGCTACCGGGCAATGCCATTGGCATGACAACCCGAACACCAGTGATGCGTCCACTTCGGTCCTCTCGTACTAGAAATAGATCCCCTCAATCTTCCAACGCCCACGGCAGATAGGGACCGAACTGTCTCACGACGTTCTAAACCCAGCTCGCGTACCACTTTAAATGGCGAACAGCCATACCCTTGGGACCTACTTCAGCCCCAGGATGTGATGAGCCGACATCGAGGTGCCAAACACCGCCGTCGATATGAACTCTTGGGCGGTATCAGCCTGTTATCCCCGGAGTACCTTTTATCCGTTGAGCGATGGCCCTTCCATTCAGAACCACCGGATCACTAAGACCTACTTTCGTACCTGCTCGAGCCGTCACTCTCGCAGTCAAGCCAGCTTATGCCTTTGCACTAAACTCACGATGTCCGACCGTGATTAGCTGACCTTTGTGCTCCTCCGTTACTCTTTGGGAGGAGACCGCCCCAGTCAAACTACCCACCAGACACTGTCCTTACCCCGGGTCACGGGGCAAAGTTAGAACATCAAACATTAAAGGGTGGTATTCCAAGGGTGGCTCCTCGCAGACTGGCGCCCACGATTCACTGCCTCCCACCTATCCTACACATCAGGGCTCCATGTTCGGTGTCAAGCTATAGTAAAGGTTCACGGGGTCTTTCCGTCTTGCCGCGGGTACACTGCATCTTCACAGCAATTTCAATTTCACTGAGTCCCAGATGGAGACAGCCTAGCCATCATTACGCCATTCGTGCAGGTCGGAACTTACCCGACAAGGAATTTCGCTACCTTAGGACCGTTATAGTTACGGCCGCCGTTTACCGGGGCTTCATTTCAGAGCTTCAAGTTTTTCAACTTTAACCCCTTGATTTAACCTTCCGGCACCGGGCAGGCGTCACACCGTATACTTCCATTCTCATGTTTGCACAGTGCTGTGTTTTTAATAAACAGTTGCAGCTAGCTGGTATCTTCGACTAACTTCAGCTAAAGGAGTAAATCCTCTCACTTACGAATTAGCGTGCCTTCTCCCGAAGTTACGGCACCATTTTGCCTAGTTCCTTCACCTGGGTTCTCTCAAGCGCTTTAGTATACTCTACCTAACTACCTGTGTCGGTTTGTGGTACGATTTGAATTTATCTGATGCTTAGAGGATTTTCTTGGAAATGTGGTATAAATTACTTTGTTACCTTAATAACTAGTCATCACGCCTTAACTTAAAAAATATTCGGATTTTCCTAAATATTTACGTCTACACGTTTAAACCAAGACAACCATCGCTTGGATAATCTAACCTTTTTCGTCCCCCCTTCGCAATAAATTCAAGCACAGGAATATTAACCTGTTGTCCATCGACTACGCTTTTCAGCCTCGCCTTAGGGGTCGGCTTACCCTGCCTCGATTAACGTAGGACAGGAAACCTTAGTCTTTCAGCGAGCAGGTTTTTCACCTGCTTTATCGTTACTCATGTCAGCATTCGCACTTCTGATTCCTCCAATGTACTTTACAATACATCTTCTACGGTTTACAGAACGCTCCTCTACCCAGTAATAAAATATAATTACTGCCGCAGCTTCGGTACATAGTTTAGCCCCGTTAAATCTTCCGCGCAAGCCGACTTGACCAGTGAGCTATTACGCTTTCTTTAAATGATGGCTGCTTCTAAGCCAACATCCTGGCTGTTTATGCCTTCTCACATCGTTTCCCACTTAACTATGATTTTGGGACCTTAGCTGGCGGTCTGGGTTGTTTCCCTTTCCACAACGAACGTTAGCACCCGCTGTGTGTCTCCCGTGATAACATTCTACGGTATTCGGAGTTTGCATCGGATTGGTAAGTCAGTATGACCCCCTAACCGAAACAGTGCTCTACCCCCGAAGATGAATTTCACGAGGCGCTACCTAAATAGCTTTCGAGGAGAACCAGCTATCTCCCGGTTTGATTGGTCTTTCACCCCTAACCACAGGTCATCCGCTGATTTTTCAACATCAGTCGGTTCGGTCCTCCAGTTAGTTTTACCCAACTTTCAACCTGCCCATGGCTAGATCACCGGGTTTCGGGTCTGTATCCTGAAACTAAAACGCCTATTTCAGACTCGGTTTCCCTTCGGCTCCCCTTAAATTTTGGTTAACCTTGCTACAGAATACAAGTCGCTGACCCATTATACAAAAGGTACGCAGTCACTCTATAATATTGAGCTTCTACTGCTTGTACGTACACGGTTTCAGGATCTATTTCACTCCCCTAACAGGGGTTCTTTTCGCCTTTCCCTCACGGTACTAGTTCACTATCGGTCAGTCAGGAGTATTTAGCCTTAGAGGATGGTCCCCCTATATTCAAACAAGATTTCTCGTGTCTCGTTCTACTTTTCGAGTTTATAAAAAATTTCTTTTCATATACGGGGCTTTCACCTTGTATCGCTAATTTTTCCAAAATTATTCTATTAAGAAATAAAATATAATTATACTCTGGGCTTTTCCCTTTTCGCTCGCCACTACTATGGGAATCTCAATTGATTTCTTTTCCTCGAGATACTTAGATGTTTCAATTCTCTCGGTTTGCTTTATTTATCTATGTATTCAATAAATAATGTCATATAAAAATATGACGGGTTTCCCCATTCGGATATCGTCGGATATAACGTTTCTTATCAACTCCCCGACACTTTTCGCAGATTAGTACGTCCTTCATCGCCTCTGACTGCCAAGGCATCCACCATGTACGCTTACTTCACTTAACCTTACAACCCACAGGTGTTTTTTTACATAATTTATATTATGCTTGTTTCCGAATTGTTAAAGAACTAAAAAAATCTTAAAAATTTTAAAAAAAAAATATAAATTTTTCAGAAAGATATTGTATCATAAAAAAAAAAATAAAGAAATATTTTTTTTTTTTTATTTTGTCCCTTAGGGGAATTGAACCCCTGTTGCTGCCGTGAAAGGGCAGTGTCCTAGACCGCTAGACGAAAGGGACATTAAAAAAATAATTTTTTTTATTTTTAAGTTTTATAAAATTTTTTTTATATTTAAATTTTCTAAAATATTTTATATACTAATGTAACTATTTTACATATTCAAAAAAAAGAGTCAAGTTATTTATAATAATATTTTTTAAAAATTAAAAAAAATAAAAATCTAAAAAAGTTTTTTTTACTTTATTTTATTTTTTAAAAAAAATAAAGTTTTTTTAATATCTGGAAATATTTTATTCCAAATAAAAAAAGAATGAGCTGCTTGATTTATTAACATTCCAATTCCATTATAAACTTTTTCAGATTTATATTTTTTACAAAATTTCATAAAATTAGTATCTTCATTTCCATAAAACATATCATAACAAATTGTTTTTTTTTTAATTATATTACTAGGAATTAAAGGTAAATCATTTTTAATTTCAGCTGAAGTTGCATTTATAATTAAATGAAATTTATTATTTTTTAAATTTTTTATTTTAATACATTTTATATTTCCAAATTTCTTAAATTTTTTCATTAAAAATTTAGCTTTTTCAAAAGTTCTATTCGTTATAAATATATTACATCCAAATTTTAATAACGGATAAATAATTCCTCTTGAAGCACCTCCAGCACCAATAATTAATATATTATTTTTTCTTTTTATTAAATTATTTTGTAATAAATCTGATAAAAATCCTATTCCATCAGTATTATCTCCTAAAATAAATTTTTTATTATATAACTTTAAAGTATTAATAGCACCTGCAATTTTAGCTCGCTCTGTAATAATGTCGCAAATAGGAAAAATTTTTTCTTTAAATGGAAGAGTAATATTTGCTCCTTTACCTCCATTTTTAAAAAATAAAGAAATTTCATTAAGAAAAAAATTTTTGGAAGCGTTAATTGCAATATAATTACAATTTAAATTATATAATTTATAAAAAAAATTATGTATATCAGGTGATTTACTATGATAAATAGGATTTCCAAAAACAGCATAAAGATTTTTATTTATTTTATTACTCACGTAAAATATCTCCTGTTAATAAATTAATAATTTTTGAAGGCTGTTTTTTATTTCCTAAAAATCCATTTAATATAGGAAAATTTTTTCCAAAAATATTACGAATTTCCTCTCTATTTAAACAAGGCTTTTCTCCAGATAAATTAGCACTAGTAGAAACTATTGGTTTTTTATAAAATAAACATAAATTTTTTGCAAATTTATTTTTAGTAATTCTAATTGCTATATATTTAGAATTACCTGTTAACCAAAATGGAACATTTAATTTAGCTGGAACTAAATACGTTATAAAAAATTTGTTTTTTAATAAAATATTTTTTTGTTTTTTTATTTTTTTTTCTAAAATATATGGTTTTAATTGATCATAATTTCCAGATATCAAAATTAATCCTTTATTTAAATTTCTTTTTTTTAAAAATAACAATTTTTTTACTGCAATTTTACTGTCTGGATTACAACCTAATCCAAAAATTGATTCTGTAGGATAAGCTATAACTTTATTTTTATTTAATTTTTTAACACAATATTTTAAAGATGAAAAAAAAGAACTATTCATATAAAACATCCTTAATAAAAATAAATTAAAAAAAATATTTCAAATAAAAATATTTATCATATATTATTATTTTAAATAAAACTTTTAAAAAAATATTATGTCAATTTTAAAGATATTAAAATATCCAAATATAAAATTAAGAAAAATTTCAAAACCAGTAAAAAATTTCAATAATGATTTAAAAAATATAATAAATAATATGTTAGAAACAATGAGAAAAAATAACGGAATTGGATTAGCAGCAATACAAATAAATATTAAATTACAAATTATTGTAATAGAAAAAATACATCCATTAAAAAAAGTTCTAATTTTAATTAACCCAAAAATTAAAAAAAAAAGCAAAAAAATAATAAAAATAAAAGAAGGATGCTTATCAATTCCAAAATACGAATATATTACTAATTCTAGATCTAAAAATATTCTAGTTAAAGCATATAATAAATATGGAGAAAAGTTTTTTATAAAAGCTAAAAATATGCTATCAGTATGTATACAACATGAAATAGACCATTTAAAAGGAAAATTATTTATAGATTATTTATCTCCATTAAAAAAAGATAGAATAGATAAATATATTATGAAAAAAATAAAAAAAAATGAAAAAACTTAAAAAAATAAAAATAATATTTGCTGGAAATGAAAAATTTTCAAAAGAACATTTAAACGAATTAATATTAAATAATTTAAATGTTATAACAATATTTACTAAACCTGATAAAAGATCAGGAAGAGGAAAAAAAATAAAGTTTTCAAAAGTAAAAAAATTAGCCATAAAAAAAAAAATAAAATTTTTACAACCTAAAAATCTAAATTCAAAAAAAACTTTTAATTATATAAAAAATATTAATCCAGATATTATGATTATTGTATCTTATGGATTAATAATACCTAAAAAGATAATAAAAATTTTTCCATTAGGATGTATTAATATACATACATCTTTATTACCTAAATTTAGAGGTCCATCACCTATACAATCTGTTATTTTATTAGGAAAAAAAAAAACTGGTATAACTATAATTCAAATAAATAAAAAAATAGATGAAGGAGATATTTTATATCAAAAAAAAATATTAATTAATAAAAAGGATACTTATAAAAGTTTAAAAAAAAAACTCTGTTTCGAAGGAAAAAAATGTCTTATTTTATGTTTAAAAAAAATTATTAAAAATAAAATTATAAAAATAAAACAAGATAATAAAAAATCTACATATACAAAAAAAATAAAAAAAAAAGATGGATTAATAAATTGGAATAATTCAGCTTCAACTATTGAAAAAAAAATAAGAGCTTTTAATCCTTGGCCAGGAACTTTTTTTTTTATAAAAAAAATTATGATAAAAATATGGAAAGCTGAAATAATAAAATTAAAAAAAAAAATCAAACCAGGAATTATTTTTAAAGTAAATAAAAATGGAATAATAATTTCTACTAAAAAAAACTTTATTAATATCAAAGAAATACAAATATCCGGAAAAAAAAAAAACAAAGTTAATATTATTTTAAATGCATATAAAAATCTTTTTAATTTAAATAAAAAATTAAATTAAAACATATAAAAATATAAATATAATTTTCTTATAGTAATAATTAAAAATTAAAATATATTTTTATATATTTAAAAAAAAAAAAAAAAAAACAGAACGGCAATTTATGCCGTTTGTTTTTTAATAAAAAATATTTAATTAATTTTAAAAATATATAAAATTTTATTATTTTTTTTTTGTTTTTATTGTTCTGTTAACTAAAAAAACATAAGCCATAGGAGAATTATCTCCATTTCTAAATCCACATTTAATAATTTTAATATATCCTCCCAATCTATTTAAAAAAAAAGGACCTAATTCTTTAAAAAGTTTATGAACTACTTCATAATTTCTAATTCTAGAAAAAATTAATCTCCTATTAGATAAATTATCAATTTTAGAAATATTAATTATAGGCTCTACTGTTCTTCTTAATTCTTTAGATTTTGATAAAGTAGTTTTAATTTTTTCATGAATTAATAAAGAACAAGTTAAATTTTTTAACATAGACTTTAAATGACTTCGTTTTCTATTTAATTTACGACCAATTTTTCTATGTCTCATAATTAAATCTTCCTTTAAAAAAACTTATTCTTCTATAATACTTTTGGGAGGCCAATTTTCTAATTTAGTTCCTAATGACAAACCTCGAGAAAATAATATATCTTTAATTTCTGTTAATGATTTTTTACCTAAATTAGGAGTCTTTAATAAATCTACTTCAGTTTTTTGAATTAAATCTCCAATGTAATGTATAGATTCTGTTTTTAAACAATTAGCTGATCGAACAGTTAATTCTAAATCATCTACAGGTTTTAATAAAATTGGATCAAATTCAGGTTTAACAACTTTTTCTACAGGTTCAGAAATATCTTTCAGATCAACAAAAGATTCTAATTGATCTGATAAAATCGTAGCAGATTTTCTAATTGCATCTTCAGGATCAATTGTTCCATTTGTTTTTAATTCAATAATTAATCGATCTAAATCAGTTCTTTGTTCAACTCGAGCAGCTTCAACACTATATGAAATTCTTTCAATTGGACTATAACATGCATCAATAAACAATTTTCCTATTCCTTGTTCATTGTCTTCTTGACTCCTTGTACGAGAAAAAGCAGGAGAATACCCTCTACCTCTTTGAACTTTAATTTTCATATTAATTGAAGAAGAATTAGTAGTTAATCTACAAATCAAATGTTTTAAATTTATTATTTCTACATAAGAATCACATTTAATATCAGCAGCAGTAATATTACAAATACCTTTTTTTTGTATAATTAAATAAGCTGAATTTTTTCCATAAATATTAACAGCCAATTCTTTTAAATTTAATAAAATTTCTACAATATCTTCTTGAACTCCTTCTTTTGTACTATATTCATGTAAAACTCCTTCTATTTCTGCTTCCGTTACTGAACAACCAGGTAATGAAGATAAAAGAACTCTTCTAAGTGCATTTCCTAAAGTATGTCCAAAACCACGTTCTAAAGGTTCCAAAATAACTTTCGAATGAGTAGAACTAAATTTTTTTATATCAACTAAACGAGGTTTTAAAAAATTTTTTAATAAATCTGACATCACTAAACCTTTTTAAAAAATATTATTTAGAATAAAGTTCTACTATTAAATGTTCATTAATTTCTGAAGATAAATCAGAACGATCCGGAGTTCTTTTGAAAATTCCTATCATATTTTTTATATCTACTTCTATCCATAAAGATTTTTCTTTTTGTTCAGAAAGTTCTAAAGCAGCTTTAATTCTTAAATGATTTTTAAATTTTTTTCTAATTTTAACTACATCTTTTGGAAATAATTGATATGAAGGAATATTAACAATTTTATTATTTACTAAAATAGATTTATGACTTACTAATTGTCTAGCTTCTGAACGTGTTGTTCCAAAACCCATTCTATATACTACATTATCTAATCTATTTTCTAATAATTGCAATAATTTTTCTCCTGTATTACCTTTAGATTTAGAAGCCATTTTATAATATTTTTTAAATTGCTTTTCTAAAATCCCATATAAACGACGAACTTTTTGTTTTTCCCTTAATTGAATTCCATAATCAGATAATCTTTGTTTTTTATTACCATGTTGACCTGGAAGATGATCAATTTTACATTTAGAACCTATAGATCTAAAACCAGATTTTAAATATAAATCTGTACCTTCTCTTCTACATAATTTTAACTTTGGACCTAAATATTTTGCCATAATTTTCTCAATTCTAATAAAAATTTATACTCTTCTTTTTTTAGGAGGTCTACATCCATTATGAGGAATAGGTGTAACATCTGTTATATTAGTAATTTTAAAACCAACAGAATTTAATGCTCTAATTGTAGATTCTCTTCCTGGACCAGGACCTTTAACCATCACTTCTAAATTTTTTAAACCATAATCTTTAATTTTTTCTGCACATTTTTCTGCAGCTATTTGAGCTGCAAAAGGAGTAGATTTACGTGAACCTCTAAAACCTGAACCTCCTGATGTAGCCCATCCCAAAGAATTTCCTTTTTTATCAGTTATTGTAACTATTGTATTATTAAAAGAAGCATAAATATGTGCAATTCCATCTATAATTTTTTTTTTAATACGTTTTTTATTACGAAATTTTTTTTTTTTCATTATCAAAACTACCTAAATTATTTTTTTATTAGTTTACGTGGTCCTTTTCGAGTACGAGCATTTGTTTTAGTACGTTGACCTCGAACTGGAAGTTTTCTTCGATGACGTATACCTCTATAACACCCAAGATCAATTAAACGTTTAATATTTAAAGTTTTTTCTCTTCTTAAATCACCTTCAATAACAAATTTAGATATTAAAGATCTTAATAATTCTATTTCATTTTCTTTTAAATTAGAAATTTTAGAAAATTTAGATATTTTTAAAGAATTACAAATAAAATTTGAACGAGATTTTCCAATACCATAAATCGAAGTTAAAGCTATCACAACACGTTTATGATCAGGAACATTAATTCCTGCTATACGAGTCAAATTAAATTCCTCATTTTAAATAAAAATAATTTTATATATAAAAGATTAAAAAATTATATAATTAACCTTGTCTTTGTTTATGTTTAGGATCATTACTACATACTACACGAACAACATTTTTTCTACGTATTATTTTACAATTTCTACAAAATTTTTTTATAGAAGTTCTAACTTTCATATATACCTCTTTGATTTAAATAAAATATTATTTCTTTAAATTTAAATTAGCTCTTTTAAAAGAAAGTTTATATTGTTTAGAAAGTAATAAAGTTTGTAATTGAGAAATTAAATCTATAATTACAACTACTACTATTAATAAAGAAGTGCCTCCAAAATAAAAAGGAACATTTATCATTTTTCTCATAAATTCTGGAAGTAAACATATAAAAACAATATATATTGTATTAATAAAAGTTAATTTAAACATAATTTTTTTAATATAATTTGAAGTATTTTCTCCAGGTCTAACACCTTGAATAAAAGCACCAGATTTTTTTAAATTATCAGATGTTTCTCTTGAATTAAAAGCTAAATTTGTATAAAAAAAACAAAAGAAAATAATTAAAAAAGTATAAATAAAAATATAAATTGGTTGACCAGGTTGTAAATTTAAAAAAATAAAATTGCACCAACTATTTTTATCTAAAATATTTTCTTTAAACCATGAAATCAAAGTTATAGGAAATAAAACAACACTTGAAGCAAAAATAGCTGGAATTACTCCAGACATATTTATTTTCAAAGGTAAATACGAAGAATTTTTAAAAGAATTAAAATATCCATTATGTCTTCTATTAGAATAATTAATAATTATTTTTCTTTGACTTCGCTCTATAAAAACAACTAAATAAATAATAGAAAAAATTAAAATAATTATAATCAAAAAATTTATTAAACTTAAATTTTTAATTCTTAATTCTTCTAAAGTATTAATAATAGCTGAAGGTAAATTAGAAATAATACCAGAAAAAATAATAACAGAAATTCCATTTCCTAAACCATATTCAGTAATTAAATCTCCAATCCAAATTAAAAATATTGTTCCAGTAACTAAACTAACAACAGCTATAATATAAAAATAAAAATCTATATGAAAAATTAAAGATTTCATACCAGGCAAATTTGGTACACTTAAAGATATTCCAATTGCCTGTAAAAAAGATATAAAAACTGTTAAAAACTTAGTATACTGATTAATTTTAATTCTACCTGACTCACCTTCTTTTTGTAATTCTTTCCAAGATGGATATATAAAAGTTAATAATTGTATTATAATTGATGAAGAAATATAAGGCATAATACCTAATGAAAAAATAGAAGCTCTATTTAATGATCCTCCTGAAAAAACATTAAACATTTCAATCATCGAACCGTGTTGATCTTTTAAAATTTTTGATAAAGATCCAGTATCAACTCCTGGAATAGGAATAAAAGATCCTAACCTAAAAATTATTAAAGAAAAAATTAAAAAAAAAATTCTTTTTTTAATTTCAGAAAAATTTGTTATTTTATTTTTAAAATTTAATTTTGATTTTTTTTTATCCATTTTAATTTATTATTCCTCGATTTTTCCTCCAAAAGATTTAATTATAAAACATGCTCCTTTAGTTACAGACAAACCTTTAATAAACAAAGGAACAGAAATTTTTCCAGAAGAAATAATCTTTACAAATTTTATATGAGAACTAATTATATTTCTTTTTTTTAAAGTATTTAAATTAATAATATCTTTGTGATTAAAAACAGATAATTCAGATAAACGAATTTCTGCTTTATATTTTTTTTTACGTGAATGAAATCCAAATTTAGGAATTCTTCTATATAACGGAGTTTGACCTCCTTCAAATCCTCTTCTAATACTACTTCCAGTTCTAGATTTTTGACCTTTATGACCTCTTCCTGAAGTTTTCCCAAAACCTGAACCTATTCCTCGTCCTAAACGTTTTTTTTTTTTATTTTTAGAACTCTCAAAAACAGTATTTAAATACATAAATTAAACCTATCTTACTTTTAACATATAAGAAATTTTATTAATCATCCCTAAAATAGATTTATTTTTTTTTCTTTTTACAGTATGATTAATTCGACGTAATCCTAAACCTTTTAAAATAGCTTTATGTTTAGGTAATATACCAATTTTACTTTTAATTTGTGTAATAATAAAGAATTTTTCCATAATATATCTCACTCAAATATTTCTTGAACAGATTTATTTCTTTTTTTTGCAATTTCTTTCGGAGATCTCATATTTGACAATCCATTAATAGTTGCTCTAACAACGTTCATTGGATTAGTTGAACCATAAGTTTTAGCTAAAACATTTTGAACTCCAGCAACTTCTAAAACTGCTCTCATAGCTCCTCCTGCAATTATTCCTGTTCCTTCAGAAGCAGGTTTCATAAATATTTTAGAGCTAGTATAAGATTCTTTAATTGTATGTTGTAAAGTTTTATTTTTTAATTTAAAACTAATCATATTTCTCTTAGCTTTTTCCATAGCTTTTTGAATAGCAAAAGGAACTTCTCTTGCTTTTCCATAACCATAACCTACTTTTCCATTTTTATTTCCTACTACTGTTAACGCAGTAAAAGAAAATATCCTTCCTCCTTTTACTGTTTTAGAAACACGATTCACAGTAATTAATTTTTCTTGAAACTCTTTAATATTTTTTTTTTCTATATTTATCATTTTAATAATTTTCCATTAAAACTGAAGTCCAAATTTACGTGCAGAATTTGCTAATGATTTAATTCTTCCATGATATTTAAAACCAGAACGATCAAAAGAAACTTTTTTAATACCTTTTTTTAAAGCTCTTTTTGCTATCGTTTTTCCAATAATTTCGGAAGATTTTTTATTTCCAGTATAATTTAATTTTTTCTTAATATTTTTCTCTAAAGTAGAAGCATATACTAAAACAGAAAAATTATCTTTAGAAATAATTTGAGCATACATATGACGAGATGTTCTATGTACCACTAAACGTTGAGATTTTAATTTTCTAAATTTACAACGAGCTTTTAAAGATCTTTTTTTTCTAGAATTATTAATAATAACAAATTTTCTCATATTATTTTTTCTTAGCCTCTTTTATTTTAACAAATTCATTAAAATAACGAACACCTTTTCCTTTATATGAATCTGGTACACGATAAAATCTCAAATTAGCAGAAACTTGACCTACTAATTGTTTATCTATCCCTAAAACAACAATTTCAGTCTGAGATAATAATTTAACAAAAATTCCATCTGGAAGTATATATCTAATATTATGAGAATAACCTAAAGACATAACAACTTGTTCATTATTATTACCTTCCAAAGAAAACCGATAACCCACACCAATAAGAATTAATTTTTTAGAAAAACCTTTAGTAACTCCTATTATCATAGAATAAACCAAAGAACGAGCAGTTCCTGCTTGCATCCATCCTTCATTGTTAGATTTATAAACTTTAAAACTTAATATATTTTTCTTATATTTTATATAAACAAGATTATTAATTTTTTTTTTTAAAGTACCTTTATTTCCTTTTACAATAATTTCTTTATTTTTTAATTTAATTTGAATATTATCAGGAACTATAATTGAACGTTTTGCAATTCTAGACATTTTTTTTCCTAATTAAGAAATATAACCAATAATTTCACCACCAACACCTTTTTCTCTTGCTTTTCTATCAGATAAAATTCCTATAGAAGTAGATATAATAGCAATACCTAATCCTGACATAACTTTAGGTATTTCATTATGACTTTTATAAACTCTTAAACCAGGCTTACTAATTCTTTTAATTTGATCTATTACTGGTTTTCCATTAAAGTATTTTAAAAAAATTTCTAAAACTGATTTCAAAGATTTTTTTACAATGAAACTTTCAATATAACCTTCTTTTTTTAATAATTCAGTAATTTTTTTTTTAAAATTAGAAAAAGGCATTTTTACTGAAATTTTATTAGCACGTTGACCATTCTTAATACGAACAAACATATCTGATATTGGATCATTAATACTCATATAATTTATTTCCTATTAAAAATTATAATTACCAACTAGATTTTCTTAATCCAGGTATTTCCCCTCTCATTGCTGCTTCTCTTAATTTCATTCTACTTAAACCAAATTTTCTCAAAACACCATGAGGCCTTCCTGTAATACAACAACGATTTCTTTGACGAGAAAAACTAGAATCTCTTGGTAATTTTTGTAATTTAAAAACAGCATTCCAACGTTCTTTTTTAGGTAAATTCATGTTCATAATAATAGATTTTAAATTCATTCTTTTTTTAAAAAATTTTTTAAATAAATAAACTCTCTTTATTTCTCTTGCTTTTATAGACTGTTTAGCCATATTAAAATATACCTTAATTAATTATTTTTTAAATGGAAAATTAAATTCTGATAATAAAGAAAAAGCTTCTAAATCTGATTTAGCTGTAGTTAAAATAGAAATATCCAATCCTCTTATTTCATCAATTTTATCATAATCAATTTCAGGAAAAATAATCTGTTCTTTTATTCCAAAATTATAATTTCCAAAACCATCAAAAGAACTTTTCGAAAACCCTCTAAAATCTCTTATTCTAGGCATAACAATATTAATTAATTTACTTAAAAAATGCCATTTTCTTACACCTCTTAAAGTAACTTTACATCCAATAGGATAACCTTGTCTAATCTTAAATCCTGCAACAGATTTTCTTACTTTTGTTAAAACAGGTTTTTGTCCAGAAATTAAAGCTAAATCAGAAACAGCATAATCTAATTTTTTCTTATTAGATACACATTCTCCTACTCCCATATTTAAAGTAATTTTAATAATTTTAGGAACTTGCATTACAGAAGTATAATGAAATTTCTTAATAAATTTTGGAACTATTTTTTTTTTATAAAAATTATATATATCTAACATTATTATCTTCCAATTTAATTAATTAAAAAATTATTAGATTTTAAATAACGAACTTTTTTTCCATTTTTAAATTTAAAACCAACTCGATCAGGTTTATTGGTTTTTGGATTTAAAATTGCTATATTTGAAATATGAATATAAGATTCTTTCTCTACAATTCCTCCTTTTTGATTTTTAGAAGGAATAGGTTTTTCATGTTTTTTAACCATATTAATACCTTTAACTATTACTTTTTCTCGAGATAAAAATTTTTTTACTATTCCTTTCTTCCCTTTATCTCTTCCAGATAAAACTATAATTTTATCATTTGAACGTATTTTAGAAGCCATTTTTAAATACCCTTAATTTTATAAAACTTCAGGAGCTAAAGAAATAATTTTCATAAATTTTTCTGTTCTTAATTCTCGAGTAACAGGACCAAATATTCTAGTTCCAATAGGTTGTTCGTTATTATTTAAAACAACACATGCGTTTTTATCAAAACGAATTAAAGATCCATCTGATCTTCTAATTCCTTTTTTAGTTCTTACTACAACAGCCTTTAAAACTTCTCCTTTTTTTACTTTTCCCCTTGGTATAGCTTCTTTTATAGTAATTTTAATAATATCTCCAATATTAGCATATCTACGTTTAGATCCTCCTAACACCTTAATACACATCACAGATCTAGCTCCTGAATTATCTGCTATATTTAATATAGTTTGTTCTTGAATCAATTTAATTTACCTCAATTTTTTTAAATTTAAATAACTAAAAAAAATTAATAATTTGTTTTTAAATATATATCTTTAAAATTTTTTATAAAAAAAATTCTTTAAGAAATAGATTTTTTAATAATATTTACTAAAATCCAAGATTTAATTTTAGAAATTGGACGACATTCTTTAATAAATACTATATCTCCTGGAGAACATTCATTTTTTTCATCATGAATATAAAATTTAGTACTTTTTTTTATAAATTTTTTATACATTGGATGTTTTATAAATCTCTCAACAATAACTACTGCAGATTTTTCCATTTTATTGCTAATAACAAAACCTTTCAATAATTTACTTTTTTCTAACATCTTATTTTTTTTCCTTTTCACTTAATACCATTTTAATTCTTGAGATATTTCTTCTATTTTTCTTTAATAAATGAGTACGATTTAATTTTTTAGAAGATAATTGTATTTTTAAATTAAACTGTTCTTTTAAAAGACTTAATAATTCTTTTTTTAAAAAATTAATATCTTTTTTTCTTATAATTTTTATATTCATAAAATTTTCCTATTTATAAATAAAAATTGTTTTCACAGGTAATTTATCTGAAGCTAATTTAAAAGCTTCACGAGAAAGTTCTTCAGAAATTCCTTTTATTTCATATAATATTCTTCCAGGTTGTATTAAAGCAACCCAATATTCAACACTACCTTTTCCTTTTCCCATTCTTACCTCTAAAGGTTTTTGAGTAATAGGTTTATCTGGAAAAATACGTATCCAAACTTTTCCTAATCTTTTAATATATCTTGAAATACTTCTTCTAGCAGATTCAATCTGACGAGAAGTTATACGACCTCTAGTAATTGCTTTTAATCCAAATGATCCAAAAATAATCTTATCATTAATAACTAAACCTCGATTTCTTCCTTTATGCATTTTTCTAAATTTAGTTTTTTTAGGTTGAAGCATTATAAAAAATCTCCATTTATTTTTTTATTTTCTTATTTAATTTTATAAATTTGTTATTTAAAAAACTTTTTTCAATTTTAGGCATTCCACCTAAAATTTCTTCCTTAAAAATCCAAACTTTTACTCCAACTACGCCGTAAGTAGTATGAGCTTCTAAAGAACTATAATCAATATCTGCTCTTAAAGTATGTAAAGGAACTCGACCTTCTCTTTGCCATTCAGTTCTAGCAATTTCAGCACCACCTAATCTTCCGCTAATTTCAACTTTAATTCCTTTTGCTCCATGTCGCATAGAATTTTGAATAGCTCTTTTCATAGCTCTACGAAACATAATTCTTCTTTCTAATTGAGAAACAATATTATCTGCTACTAATTTAGCATCTAATTCAGGTTGTCTTATTTCTGAAATTATTATTTGAGCAGGAACTTTTGCTATTTTTGAAATAAACTTTTTTAATTTATCTATATCTTCACCTTTTTTTCCAATAATAATTCCTGGTCTAGAAGTATATATAACAACTTTTATAGCTTTAGAATGTCTTTCAATTAAAATTTTTGATATAGAAGCTCTAGATAATTTTTTCATTAAATATTGACGAACCATAAAATCATTATTTAAATAATTAGAAAAATTTTTACTATTTGAAAACCATATAGAATTCCATGTTTTAATTATTCCTAATCTCATTCCGTTTGGATGTACTTTTTGTCCCATTATTAATTTCTCCAAAATTATACATCTGATACAATAATTGTAATATGACTACTTCGTTTTAATATTTGATCAGCTCTACCTTTAGCTCTAGGCATCATTCTTTTAATAGTAGGACCTTCATCTATAAAAATTTCACTAACCTTTAATAAATCAATATCTATTCCATTATTATTTTCTGCATTAGAAATAGCAGAATTTAAAACTTTTTTTATTAATAAAGCAGCTTTTTTATTTGTAAAATTTAATATATCTATTGCTTTATTAACTTTTTTTCCACGAATAATATCTGCTACTAATCTTAATTTTTGCGCAGAAGAAGAAGCTTTTTTATGTCTAGCTAAAATTTTCATGTATTATCCTATTTTATAAAAAAGTTTAGCGTTTTTGAATTTTTCTATCAGCTGAATGACCTCGATATGTTCTTGTTAAAGCAAACTCACCCAATTTATGACCAACCATCTCTTCTGTAATAAATACAGGAATATGTTGTTTTCCATTATGTATTAAAATAGTTAAACCAATCATATTTGGAAAAATAGTAGATCTTCTTGACCATGTTTTAATAGGTTTTTTATCTTTATTTTTAATAGAAAGATCTACTTTTTTAAATAAATGTTGATCAATAAAAGGTCCTTTCTTAAGTGAACGTGGCATATAAATTTTCCTTTTAATAAATTATTTTTTTCTAAAATGAACAATAAACTTTTTTGTTCTTTTATTTTTTCTCGTTTTTTTACCTTTAGTCTGAACTCCCCAAGGTGTAACAGGATGTTTTCCAAAATTTTTTCCTTCACCACCACCATGCGGATGATCTACTGGATTCATTGCAGTACCTCTTACTGTTGGTCGAATTCCTCTCCAACGAGAAGCTCCAGCTTTTCCTAAAATTTTTAACATATGTTCTGAATTTCCAACTTCTCCAATAGTAGCTCTACATAAAGAAAAAATTCTTCTTATTTCCCCTGAACGCATTCTAACACTAACATAATCTTTCTCTTTAGAAACTATTTGTAAATAACTTCCAGCAGAACGAGCTAATTGACCACCTTTTCCTGGTTTTAATTCAACGTTATGAATTAAAGAACCTATTGGAATTTTATTCATTGGTAAAGAATTTCCTAATCTAATTTCAGAATTTTTACCAGAAGAAATTTTATCTCCTAATTTTATTCCTTTTGGGGCTAAAATATATTTATAACATCCATCTTTATATAAAACTAAAGCTATATAAGCTGAACGATTAGGATCGTATTCTAAACGTATTACAGTAGCAATAATATTATCTTTATCTCTTTTAAAATCAATAATACGATACGATTTTTTATGACCTTTCCCTATATGTCTTGTAGTAATTCTTCCTTTATTATTTCTTCCTCCACTTTTATTTTTTTTTCTTAATAAATTAAAATAAGGTTTTCCTTTATGTAAATTAGAATTTATTACTTTAACAACATGACGACGTCCTGGAGACGTTGGTTTACATTTAACAATTGTCATAAATTTATTTCTCTAATTAATTCTTAATTAATTATTTAAAAAATCTAAATTTTGATTAGGTTTTAAAAAAATATATGCTTTTTTCCAATTTTTTTTTATATAAATATTTTTTCCTTTTTTTTTTACTTTTCCTTTTACATTTAATACATTTATTTTTTTAATTTTTAATTGAAGCATTTTTTCAACAGAAATTTTAATCTCTCTTTTATTGGAATTCTTATTTACTTTTAAAACAATAACATTATTATTCTCTTTAGATTTATTAGATTTTTCAGAAATATGTAAAGATAATATTGTTTTAAAAATAAAATTTTTATTCATCATAAAAGTTTCTCCTCAACTTTTTTAAATGCAGACAAAGTCATTAAAACATTTTTATGAGTTAATAAATTTAAAGGATTTAATGAACTTAAACAAATAAATTTAACTTTATATATATTTCTAGATGATAATAATAATTTTTTATCTAATTCTTTTTTAACTATCATTACATCAAATAAATCTAATTTTTTTAATTTATTTATTAAAATTTTTGTTTTAATGTTACTTATTTTAAAATTTTTAAAAATAATTAATCTATTTTTTCTAACTAATTCAGAAAAAATACATTTTAACGCTCCTCGATACATCTTTTTATTAATTTTTTTATTATAATCTCTATTTTTCGAGGCAAATGTAACCCCACCAGAACGCCAAATTGGACTTCGAATAGAACCAACTCTAGCCCTTCCTGTTCCTTTTTGACGCCAAGGTTTTTTTCCAGATCCAGAAACTTCAGCTCTACTTTTTTGAGATTTAGTACCTTGTCTTTTAGAAGAACATAACGATTTTAAAACTTGATTTACTAAAGATTTATTAAAATTTCTATTAAAAACTAATTCAGAAATTTTTACTATTTCTCTTGTATCCTTTAATTTTAATTCCATTATTTTTTTCTCCTTAATAATTTTTTATAGCTGGTTTAATAATTAAATCTCCACCTAAAGAACCAGGAACTGAACCTTTTATCAAAATATAATTTTTTTTAACATTAACTTTAATTACTATTAAACTTTGAACAGTTATTTTTTTATTTCCTAAATGACCAGCCATTTTTTTTCCCTTAAACACTCTTCCAGGAGTTTGATTTTGACCAATAGAACCAGGAGCTCTATGAGATAAAGAATTTCCATGAGAAGCATCTTGTGAAGAAAAATTCCAACGTTTAATAGTTCCAGAAAATCCTTTACCTTTAGAAAATCCAGTAACATCAACTTTCTTAATATCATTAAAAAAATTTACATTAATACTTTGACCAACTTTAAAATTATTTTTTTTAAATACCTTAAATTCCCATAAACCACGACCAGAATTAACTTTATTTTTTTTAAAATGTCCTAATTTTGGTTTATTTAAAGTATGAAATTTTTTTATTCCAGTCGTTACCTGTATCATACAAAATTTTTTTAAATTTTGATGTTTAATTTGAGTAATTCTATTTTCAACTACTTCAATAACAGTAACTGGAATAGAATAACCTTCTTTATGAAATAACCTTGTCATTCCAAGCTTTTTACCAACTAATCCAAACACAATTTTATTAACTCCTAATTTATATGATTAACCTAAACTTATTTGAACATCTACACCTGCTGCAAGATCTAATTTCATTAAAGCATCAACAGTTTTTTCTGTTGGTTCTACAATATCTATTAATCTTTTATGTGTACGAATTTCATATTGATCACGTGCATCTTTATTAACATGAGGAGAAATTAATATAGTAAATTTCTCTATTCTAGTTGGTAAAGGTATAGGTCCTAATACTTGTGCACCAGTTCTTTTAGCTGTTTCCACAATTTCTGTAGTAGAATAATCTATTAATTTATGATCAAACGCTTTAAGACGTATTCTAATTCTTTGGTTCTGCATAATATCAGAACTCCAATTATGATTATAATAAAAACTAAAAATTACTCTCTATAAAATTATTAGAGAGTATTTTAGAATAATTTATTCTAATATTAAATAAAATATTAGATTTATTAAAAAAAACTTATAAATTCTCTGTAAATAATATTATAAAAAAACTTTTTTTACAAATTAATACTGAATATTATATTTTATAAAAATTTTCTTTAATAAAAATTAAAAAAATTTAATTTTTAAATAAAATCAAGAAAAGCAGAAAACTTTTCTTGATTATTATATATTTTAATAAAAAATATATTATTAAATAAAATAAAAGCTAACTTAAAACTTTTGAAACAACACCTGCTCCTACTGTTCTTCCTCCTTCTCTAATAGCAAAACGTAAACCATCTGCCATTGCAACAGGATGTATTAAAGTTACTGTCATTTTTATATTGTCTCCTGGCATTACCATTTCAACATCCTTAGGTAATTCAACAAAACCTGTAACATCTGTCGTTCTAAAATAGAATTGAGGTCTATAACCTTTAAAAAATGGAGTATGTCTTCCTCCTTCTTCTTTTGATAAAACATATACTTCACATTCAAACTTTATATGAGGTAATATACTTCCAGGTTTAGATAATACTTGACCTCTCTCTATATCATCTCTTTTAGTACCTCTTAATAATACTCCAATATTTTCTCCAGCACGTCCTTCATCTAATAATTTTCTAAACATTTCTACACCAGTACAAATAGTTTTACTAGTAGGTTTAATACCAACTATTTCAACTTCTTCTCCTACTTTTATAACTCCACGTTCAACTCTACCTGTAACTACTGTTCCTCGACCAGAAATAGAAAAAACGTCTTCAATAGGTAATAAAAAAGGTTTATCAATTGCTCTTTTTGGTTCAGGTATATAATTATCTAAAAAATTTGCTAAATCAATAATTTTAGATTCCCATTTAGCATCTCCTTCTAACGCTTTTAAAGCTGAACCTCTAACAATTGGAGTATCATCACCTGGAAATTCATATTGAGTTAATAAATCTCTCACTTCCATTTCAACCAATTCTAATAATTCTTCATCATCAACCATATCACATTTATTTAAAAAAACAACAATATAAGGAACTCCTACTTGCCTACCTAACAAAATATGTTCTCGAGTTTGAGGCATAGGACCATCAGTAGCTGCAACAACTAAAATTGCACCGTCCATTTGAGCAGCTCCAGTAATCATATTTTTAATATAATCAGCATGACCTGGACAATCAACATGCGCATAATGCCTATTTTTTGTATCATATTCAACATGAGATGTATTAATTGTAATACCTCGAGCTTTTTCTTCAGGAGCGTTATCAATTTGATCAAAAGCTCGAGCAGAACCTCCATAAACTTTAGATAAAACCGTAGTTATTGCAGCAGTTAAAGTAGTTTTTCCATGATCCACATGACCTATTGTTCCTACATTAATATGTACTTTTAAACGTTGAAATTTTTCTTTTGACATAATCTTACCTTTTAATAAAATAAAAAAAATTACTTTTTTTTTATCATTTAAAATTTATTTATTTTTTTTTTCAATAATATTTTTAGAAATATGATTAGGAGCTTCAGAATATTTTAAAAATTCCATAGAATATGAAGCTCTCCCTTGAGTTTGAGATCTTAAATCAGTTGCATATCCAAACATTTCTGAAAGAGGAACTAAAGATTTAATTATTTTTCTAAAATCTTGGTCAATCATACTTTCAATAATTCCTCTTCTTCTATTTAAATCTCCTATTACATCACCCATGTAATCTTCCGGAGTTTCTACTTCTACCTGCATTATTGGTTCTAATAAAATAGGTTTAGCTTTTTTAAATCCATTTTTAAAAGCAATTGATGCAGCTAATTTAAAAGCTATTTCAGAAGAATCAACATCATGATAAGATCCATCATGTAATATTACTCCAATATCTACTACCGGATAACCAGCTAATGGTCCAAATTTTAATTGTTCTTGAATTCCTTTATCAACAGCAGGAATATATTCTCCCGGAATAACTCCTCCTTTTATTTTATTAAGAAATTGATATCCTTCTTTTGAACTCGATTTTAATGGAAAAATATCAATTACAACATGACCATATTGACCTCTTCCTCCAGATTGTTTAATATATTTTCCTTCAATATTTTTAACTTTTATTCCAATAGTTTCTCGATAAGCTACTTGAGGAGTTCCAATATTAGCTTCAACACTAAATTCTCTCTTCATTCGATCAACAATAATTTCTAAATGTAATTCTCCCATTCCAGCAATAATAGTTTGATTAGATTCTTGATCTGTCCATACTTTAAAAGATGGATCTTCTTTAGCTAATCTATTTAAAGCAGTCCCCATTTTTTCTTGATCAACTTTAGTTTTTGGTTCTACAGCAATAGAAATAACTGGTTCAGGAAATTCTATTTGTTCTAAAATAACTTTATTTTCTGGATTACACAAAGTATCTCCAGTTACAACATCTTTTAAACCAATAGCTGCAGCTATATCTCCAGAATAAACTTCTTTTACTTCTTCTCTTTTATTAGCATGCATTTGAACTATTCTTCCTAATCTTTCGCGTTTATTTTTTGATGCATTTAAAATAATATCTCCAGAACGAATCATACCTGAATATACTCTAAAAAAAGTTAAATTACCAACATATGGATCTGTAGAAATTTTAAATGCTAATGCTGAAAAAGGTTTTTTATCTTGAAAAATATGAACTTTACAATTACTTTTTTTATTTTCTTTAGTATCTTGAATAGATTTTCTGTCTATAGGAGATGGTAAATAATCAATAACGGAATCTAATAAAGCTTGAACTCCTTTATTTTTAAAAGCAGATCCACAGGTTACTAAAACAATCTCATTATTTAAAGATTTTTTTCTTAATACAGTTTTTATTTCTTTTTCAGAAAAAGGTTTTTCATTAAAATACTTTTCCATTAAAATTTCATTAGAATCTGCAACTAATTCAATAATTTTATGATTCCATTTTTTTGATTCAATCATTAAATAATCAGGTATTTTTTTATATTTAAAAGTAATTCCTTGATCTGATTCATTCCAATATATAGCTTTCATTTTAATTAAATCAATAACTCCAATAAAATTTTCTTCTGAACCAATAGCTAACTGTATAGGAACAGGATTTGCATTTAACCTAGTCTTCATTTGATTTATAACTTCAAAATAATTTGCTCCTAACCTATCCATTTTATTAACAAAAGCTATCCTTGGAACACAATATTTATTTGCTTGTCTCCAAACAGTTTCTGATTGCGGTTGAACACCTCCAACAGCACAATATACCATAATAACTCCATCTAAAACTCTCATAGATCGTTCTACTTCTATAGTAAAATCTACATGACCTGGAGTATCAATTATATTAATTCTATGAGAAGAATATTTTTTTTCCATACCTGACCAAAATGCTGTAGTAGCTGCGGAAGTAATAGTAATTCCTCTTTCTTGTTCTTGTTCCATCCAATCCATAGTAGCAGCACCATCATGTACTTCTCCAATCTTATGATTTACACCAGTATAAAATAAAATTCTTTCAGTTGTAGTAGTTTTCCCAGCATCTATATGTGCACTAATTCCAATATTTCTATAATTTTTAATAGGTGTAATACGAGACATTCTATTCCTCAAAATTATTTTATTTTACCATCTATAATGTGCAAAAGCTTTATTTACTTCCGCTATTTTATGAACTTCATCTTTTTTTTTTACAGCATTTCCTTTATTTGATATTGCATCAAATAATTCGTTTAATAATCTCATAGACATAGATTTATCTTTTCTTTTTCTCGCTGAAGATATAATCCATCTCATAGCTAAAGTATTTCTTCTAATAGGTCTTACTTCAATAGGAACTTGATATGTTGATCCTCCCACTCTTCTTGATTTTACTTCTACGACTGGTTTTACTTTTTCTAAAGCGCTTTCAAAAGAATCTAATGGTGTTTTCTTAGTTTTTTTTGATAATTCTTTTAAAGCACAATATACAATTTCTTCTGAAATAGATTTTTTTCCATCTATCATTAATATATTTATAAACTTACCTAATAATTCAGAAGAAAATTTAGGATCAGGTAATATTTTTCTACAACCAATTACTTTTCTACGAGGCATAAATATTCCTTTTTTTAATATAATAAATTTAAAAATAAATATAAAAAAATTTAGTTTTTTTGTTTTTTAACTCCATATTTAGAACGTCCATTTTTTCGTTCTTTAACTCCTGCACAATCTAAAGCACCTCTAACTATATGATACCTTACTCCAGGAAGATCTTTTACTCTACCACCTCTAATTAAAATAACAGAATGTTCTTGTAAATTATGACCTTCTCCACCTATATAAGCAGTTACTTCTAAACCATTAGTAAGTCTTACTCTACAAACTTTTCTAAGAGCTGAATTCGGTTTTTTTGGAGTAGTAGTATAAACTCTTAAACATACTCCTCTTTTTTGAGGACATTTAGATAAAGCAGGAACATTACTTTTCTTTTTTTTTTTAAATCTAGATTTACGTACTAATTGATTAATAGTAGACATATATTCTCCTGTAATATAATTTTTTATAAAAAAATTATAAAAAATTTAAAAAAATAATTTAATTACCATACCATTTGTTTTGAATAAATTTCTGTTAATACAACAAAATCTAAATATTCTATTGAAAAAAATAAATTAGAAACTTTAGAATCTAAAATACCTCTAATATTTAAATCATTTTTTAAAACATATAATTTTTTTGTTTTAAAAATAAAAGTTTTTAATAAAAAATTGTTTTTTATTGAAAATAAAACACCGTCTTGTAAAACAACTAATGCATCTTTTTTTAAAATAGATTGATTAAATAATATTAAATCGATTTTAAATGGAGAACTCATTAAAGTATGAAGAATCATTTTCTTCCTTAAAAATTTAAAATATGATCAAATTTAGATAATTTTTTTAAAAAAACTTTCATTTTAATAACTTTTAATTTTAAAAAAAAATTATTAATATCAAATAAACCTCTACTTTTTAAAGATAATTTTTCACAATAAAAATTTTTTATACCTAAAATAGTTAAAATTTTAAATTTCTTAGAATAATCATAAAAATTAATACATTTAATAAAAAATTTTTTTATACATTGAAAAACTCCATCACCAAAAAAAAATACACTAATTTTATTAGTGTAAGAAGCTAAAGAAATTATTACATCTAAACCTTCTTGACCTATAGTATTTCCATAAGGAGAATGAGTAAAAACAACAGCAATATTTTTCATAAAAAAGTATTTAAAATATATTAAATAATTAAAATTGTATAATACGATCAGATTTTTTAATATCTCTAGATAAAGTATCTAAATTAGAAATTTTAAAAAAAACATCTAAATTACCCTCTAATATTTTTTGATTACATGTTTCTTTTACACCAATAATACCACGTCTTAATGCAGCACTAAAACAAACATTTAATCTAACTTTATTTTGTATACTAAAAATACTCCATTCTTTTTTAATATCATAATCTTTTACTCCAGGTGAAAAAAATTTATTAGAATTTAAAACTCCATCACTATAAAAAAAAATACTTTTAATAATATGTTTTTTTCTTATAATTAAAGCACGAGAAAATAACAATGCACTCATAGAATTTTCTGTTCCATATGCAGGACCTTTAACCATAATAGTATAAATCAAAAAAATAACTCCTAAATATTGAAAAATATAAAACAAAATTAATAACAACAAAGAAAAAATTCAATATAATAATTATTATATCTTTAAAAAAATTTTTTCTTACATTTAAATTTTAAAAAAATATGAAAAATAAAAATAAAAAATTACTAACTTATATTAGTTTTCTATCATATGCTTTTATGGGTGCATTAATTAGTGTAACTGGGTTAGTTATACAAAATATCTCTCATCAATTTAAAATACCTATCACAAATGCTAGTAATATATTTAATTTTTTAAATATAGGAATATTAATATCTATATTTTTTAATTCTTGGTTAATAAAAATATTTTCTTTAAAAAAACAAATTTTTTTTGGATTTATTTTAATGATATTAGCAACAACTACATCAATAATATTAAAAAATATAAACATGTTTTGTTTTAGTATATTTTTATTTGGATTAATAAGTGGAACAACTTTATCTATTGGAACATTTTTAATTACAAATTTATATAAAAAAAAAGAAAGAATAAAAAAAATGTTATTAACAGATTCTTTCTTTAGTATATCAGGATTCGTATTTCCAACAATTAATGTATTTTTTATAACTTATAAAATTCAATGGAATTATATATATATATTGATAAGTTTAATATATTTTATAATATTTTTAATTTCTAACCAAATAAAATACCCAAAAATTTTAAAAAAAGAAAAAAAAAAAAAAAATTATGATAATAAATATCTAGATATAAATGTAATTCTTTTATATTTTTCTGCATTAATATATATTTTAGGACAATTAGGATTTATATCTTGGATTCCTGAAAATTCTATAAAAAATATGAATATTACAATTGAAAAATCTAGTACTATTATTAGTAGTTTTTGGATAAATTATATGATTGGAATGTGGTTTTTTAGTTATATTATAAAATTTTTTAACTTAAAAAAAATTATTCTTTTTTTATCTAGTATATCCACAATAATTATGTTTTTATTTATACAAAATAAAAATTATTATTTATCTCTTTTCTTAATTTCTCTTTTAGGTTTTTTTTCAAGTTCTATTTATAGCATGATTATCACTCTTTCTTCTTTACAAACAAAAAAACCATCTCAAAAGATAATTAATTTTACTTTATTTTCTGGAACAATAGGAACTATGCTTAATTTTTTAATTACTTCTCCAATTGTACGTTTAAAAGGAGTAAAATACTCTTTATTTTTTTCTAATATTTTATATTTAATAGTATTTTTTATATTTTTAATATTATTTTATAAAAAAAAAATAATAAATAAATTACATAAAAAATAAAATAAAAAAAAAGAAAAAAAGTTATATAATTTTAAACAAAAATTTTTTATATATTTTAATAAAATTAATTAAAATATATAAAAAATAAAATAAATAAATAAAAAAAAAAAAAAAATTAAAATTTTTTTAATAATCCTAAAGAATTATAAACTTCACTTAATTTTCTTTTAGCAATAAAAGAAGCTTTTTTTGCTCCTTCAAAAGCTATTTTTATTAATAATTCTTCTTGTTTTCTATAGAAAAAAAATTTTTTTTGAATTTTTTTAATACAATTATTAATAACTTTAAATACTATATTTTTAAACTGAGAATAAGACTTTCCTAAAAAATAACTTTTAACATCACACAAAGATATTCCACTTAAAGTAGAAAAAATTACTAATAAATTTGAAATTCCTGGTTTTTTTTTAGGATCAAAAAATATATTTGGAGGATTATTTGAATCTGTTACAGCAGATTTAATTTTTTTAAATATTTCCTCAGAATTATCTAACAAAAATATTACATTTTTATGATTTTTATCTGACTTAGACATTTTTTTTTTAGGATTTAATAAAGACATAATTTTAGAACCAGTTTTAATCATCAAAAAATCAGGTATCTTAAAAATATTTTTATTACAATTATTAAAACGAATAGCAATATTTCTTGTTAATTCTAAATGTTGTTTCTGATCTTTACCTATATGTACTTTATCAGTATCATATAAAAGAATATCAGCAGCCATTAAAGTTGGATAATTAAATAAACCTGCATTTAAATTATTATTAATATTTTTAAGACTATTTTTAAATTGAGTCATTCTCATTAACTCTTTAAAATTTGTATTACAATTTAAAATCCAATTTAATTCAGAGTGTTCACTAACAGAAGACTGTATAAAAATAATACTTTTATTTGGATCTACTCCACAAGCTAAATATAATGCTAAAGTATCTAAAATAGATTTTTTTCTATCTAAAATGTTTTCTTTATTTAAAGAAGTTAATGAATGTAAATCAGCAATGCAAAAAATACATTTATAAAATTTCTGAAATTTTTTCCAATGTTTTAAAACACCAATATAATTTCCTATAGTTAAATTTCCTGAAGGTTGAATAGCACTAAAAACTACTAAATTTTTTTTATTCATTATTTTTTATATCTCAATTATTAAAAAAATATTTATATGAAATAAATTTTATAAAAAATTCATCTTATTTTTAATTTTTTTAATAATATATTTATAATTATTATTATTAAATATATATGATCCTATAACTAAAATGTCTACACCTAATTTTAATAAAGGTTGAATATGACAAATCTTAATCCCCCCATCTACAGAAATATATATTTTTTTTTTTATTAAATTTATTTTTTTTTTTACTTTATGTATTTTTTTAAAAGTATTTAATATAAATTTCTGATTAGAAAAACCTGGATCTACAGACATTATTAAAATCAAATCTAATTTTTCTATAACATAATCTAAAATTTTTGTTGAGGAAGCTGGGTTAATAGCTAAACCAACTTTACATCCATTTTCTTTAATAATATCTAAAGTTCTATTAAGATGTTTAGTAGATTCAGGATGAATAGTAATAAAAGTAGCTCCACATTTAGCAAATTTTAAAATAAGATCATCTACAGGTTTTGCCATAATATGAACATCAATCGGAGCAGAAAAATTTAATTTTTTAATAGAATCTAAAACCATTGGTCCAAAAGTTAAATTTGGAACATAATGATTATCCATTACATCAAAATGAATCATATCTACTCCAGATTTTAAAACATTTTTTATTTCTTTTCCTAAAATAGAAAAATTTGCTGACAAAATAGATGCAGATAAAAATTTTTTATTCATGTTTTATTAACCATTTTTAAGTAAAAATAGAAAAAATTTAATCAAATAAATATTCAATAATATTTATTTAATAGAACTTTTTATTGCATCAAGAATATCTTTTTCACAAACATTATCATAAATTTTTACTAAACCAATTTTATGAGGTAAAATTAACTTTATTTTTCCTGAAAAATTTTTTTTATCTCGTTTCATATATTTTAAATAACTAAAAATAGGAATATTAGTAGGAGAATATATAGGTAAATTAAAAGATCTTAATAAAAAAATAACTCTATTAATTATATTTTTTTTTAATAAACCTAATATTTTTGAAGTTCTCAATGCAATAACCATACCTATAGAAATAGCTTCTCCATGTAAAAATTTACTATAACGTGTATATGATTCAATAGCATGACCATAAGTATGACCAAAATTTAATAAAGCTCTAAAATTATTTTCTTCTCTTTCATCTAAAGAAATTACATGAGATTTTAATTTACAACATTTTTTTATACAATAAAATAATTGTTTTTTTTTTAATAAAATTAACTTTTTAAAATTTTTTTCTAACCAAATAAAAAAAAATTTATCAAAAATAATAGAATATTTTATTACTTCTGAAAATCCTGAAAATAATTCACGTTTAGATAAAGTAGATAAAAAAAACAAATCAATAATAACATATTTAGGTTGCCAAAAAGATCCAATCATATTTTTTCCTAAATCATGATTAACACCAGTTTTTCCTCCTATAGAAGCATCTACTTGAGCTAATAAAGTAGTAGGAATTTGAATAAATTCTATTCCTCTTTGATAAATAGAAGCAACAAAACCAGTTATATCTCCAATCACACCTCCTCCAAAAGCTATTAAAACAGTATCTCTTCCATATTCTTTCTTTAAAAGCTGTGTAATAATATTATTAATTTCTATTAAAGATTTATAACGTTCTCCATCAGGTATTATAATAAAATCTATTATAAAATTATTAATTTTTAAATATTTTATAATATTTTTTGCCCAAATTTTAAATAATATTGGATTAGTAATTAAAACATATTTTTTTTTTTTATTAAAATATGAAATTATTTTATTTTTTTTAAAAATATCAAAACCAATAATAATTGGATAAGGTTTTTTTAATTTAACGATAATTTTTTTAAACATTATTTTCTCTTTTATTAAAAAAATAAAAAAAACATTATTAAATATCATAAATTTAATGTATTAATAATATTTTGAACTATAGTTGGAGCACTATAATTATCTGCATTAATCATAATATCAGAAATTTTTTTATACAAAAAATTTCTTTCCTTACCTAATTTTTTTAAAGTTTCTTTTAGAGAACTTTTTATTTGTAATAAAGGTCTATTTTTATCTTTCCTTGTACGAATTAATTGTTTTTCTATAGTAATATTTAAATAAATAACAATTCCTCTAGAAGAAAGAAATTTTCTATTTTTACTTAAAATTACTGATCCTCCTCCAGTAGCTAAAACAATACCTTTTTTTTCTGTTAATTCAGAAATTATACGAGATTCTCTTTTTCTAAATCCAGATTCACCTTCCACATCAAAAACCCAATTTATATCTACTCCAGTTCTTCTTTCTATTTCTTGATCAGAATCATAAAATTTCATCTTAAGTCTTCTTGCTAAATATTTCCCTACTGTGCTTTTTCCTGCACCCATAGGACCTATTAAAAATAAATTTTTTTTTTTCATATTTTTATTTCTATAAAAATTAAATAAATTAAAATGTCTATAATGAATTAAAAAAAAAAGAAAAATTAATTTTTTCTTATAATAAAAATTATATCCTAATTAAATTAATTTAAAAAAATACTTAAATTTTAAAAAAATTTTTTATATAAAAAATAATTATAATAAAAATAATTTTTTAAAAATAAAAACTTGACGTTTTTTTATTTTTTATTAAAATTATTAAAAGATCAAAATTTGGTGAGGTGTCCGAGAGGCTTAAGGAGCACGCCTGGAAAGCGTGTATATGGAAACGTATCAAGGGTTCGAATCCCTTTCTCACCAAAATATTTTATTTTAAAATATTTTGTTAAATTTTTTAAAAAAACTAATTTAATAAAGCTAAATCTAATGAAATTAAAATAGAATTATTTAAAGTTTTTTCTCTTTCAAGTGAAGTAATTTTTTTTTTACTAAAAATTTCATCAGAAACTGTACAAATAGAAAGAGATTTAAATTTTAATTCAGAAGATAAACTATATAAACCAGAAGTTTCCATATCAATTGCTAAAATATTAAATTTTTTAATTAAATTAAAAAAAATAGAATCTTTTCCATAAAAAGAATCAGTAGTAAAAATATTACCAATATGAACATTAAAATTATAATTTTTAGAAATTATATAAGCTTGATATAACATTTTAAAATCAGAAATAGAAGAAAAATCATAACCACCAAAACGTAATCGATTTATTGAAGAATCTGTAGAAGCTCCCATAGCAAAAACAATATCTTTTATTTTTACTTTTTTATTAATTCCTCCACAAGTTCCTAAACGAATAATTTTTTTTACATTATATTCTGATACTAATTCATTCACATAAATTGATAAAGAAGGAATACCCATTCCATGACTCATTATAGAAATCCTTTTTTTTTTATAATATCCAGTATATCCAAACATAGAACGAACATTATTTATTTGAATTGAATTTTTTAAAAAATTTTTAGAAATATATTTTGCTCTTAATGGATCTCCTGAAATAATTACTACATCAGAAATATCTGAAATATTAGAATTTAAATGTGGAGTAACCATATTAATATTTTTCCTATTGATAGTAATAATTTATTAATACAAACTTTTATTAAAATTTTTCTAAACTCCATTTTCAAAATATTAAAATATTTTAAAATAGTTTTAAAAATATGAAGAAAATTTTTCTTAAACTTAAATATGTTTATATTTAAATTTTTTATATAAAAGTACTAGAAAATTCTCTCTAATATTATTCGTGCTTTTCTAATTATAGTTAAAACCATTGTAAAAATAATAATTAAAAAAAAATTGGTTTTATTTTTTAAAAATTTAAAAAGTTTTAAATAAAAAATAAACCAAAAATTTAAAAAAAATAAAAAAAAATTTAATTTTTTATTTTTAATATTTTTATTTCTATATAAATTTATAATATCAGTTTTAGAAAAATAAAATTTTCTTAAAAAATTTAATATTCCAGTTTTTTTTAGAAATTTCTTTTAAAATAAATTTTTAAAAATATCTTCTATTTTATAAAAATAACTCTTTTTATCTAAAATAGAAAAAATTATTAATTTCCTAATATATATATAAAAATTATCTTTAATTTTATAAATCTAACTATATCTATAATTAATTATAAATTTAGAAATTTTATTTCAACCTTTTTAAATTTTTTTATACGAATATCTTAAAGCTTTATATATTTTAAAAAAAATTAAAAAATTTTGTTTAAAAAAATTTATATCTAAAATAATAAAAATATTAAGTTATAATCTAAAATATCTAATTTTTTATACTTAAACTTATATAAATATTTATTAAATTAATTCCTAAAAGATATATATTAAAAAAAAAAATAAAAAAAAATAAAATTATAAAATTTTTTATTAAATTTAAATTTTTAATGTATAAAAAAAACTATAAAAAATTTTTTATTAAAAAAATTAATTATTATTTTAAATTTTTTAATTAAAAAAATATACTAAATAAAATTTTAAAAAATAAAAAATTTATTTTGTTTTTAAAAAACATATTTCTTTATATTTAGAAATAATTATATTTAAATTAAATAAACTATTAGAATAATAAACAATTTCATTATTACTATCATATGCTAAAGAAGAATAATTTTTTAATTTAAATTCTTCTAACAATTTTAAATCATTACAAGTAATCCAACGAATAAAAGATATATTTGTAGATCTATAATTTGCTAAAACATTATATTCTATTTTTAATCTTTCTAAAATAACATCAAATTGTAAAGAACCAATTACTCCCAATATAATATAATTGTTAACAAATGGTTTAAAAATATGTACAGCTCCTTCTTCAGATAATTGTTTTAAACCAGATAATAATTTTTTTTGTTGCAAAGAATCTTTTAAATATATGCATTTAAATAATTCTGGAGGAAATTTTGGAATTTCATAAAAATTTATATTTTCACCTTCTGTAAAAGTATCTCCTATTTTTATATTTCCTTTACTATAAATTCCAATAATATCTCCAGGATACGCTTCTTTTATAATAAAACGTTCTCCTGCTAAAAAATTAATAGCATTTTTAACAACATAAATAGATTTATTTTGAACATGATATAATTTCATTCCTTCTTTGTACTTTCCAGAAACAATACGTATAAAAGCTATTCTATCATGATGTTTAGGATTCATATTTGCTTGTATTTTAAATACAAATCCCGAAAAATTTTTCTCTATAGAAAATATTTTTCTTTTTGAACTATATTTAAAAGTCGGACAAGGAGCCCATTTAACTAGTTTATTTAATACATGATCAATTCCAAAATTTGCTAATGCACTTCCAAAAAATACAGGTGTTTCTATTCCTTTATTAAAATTTTTTTTATTAAAATTTTGGTAACAAGAAGTAATTAATTCCCAATCTTCTCTTAACTTCTTAAATTCATATTTAGAAAAAATTTTTTTTAAATAAGAATAATCATAAATAGAAATATTTTCTTTAAAATTTTTTAAATTTTTTTTATACAAAGATACTGTATTATCATAAACATTAAAAACTCCTTTAAAAAATTTTCCTGATCCAATAGGCCAAGTTATAGGAACACATAAAATTTTTAATTTTTTTTCAATATCATCTAAAATTTTTAATGAATCATAAGAATTTCTATCTAATTTATTTATAAATGTAATAACAGGAATTTTTTTTAATCTTGCAACTTTCATTAATTTTTTAGTACGTTTTTCAACACTTTTTGATGCATCAATAATTATCAAACAACTATCTACAGCAGTTAAAACCCTATAAGTATCTTCAGAAAAATCCTCATGACCAGGAGTATCTAATAAATTAATATAACGTTTTAAATAAGAAAATTTCATTACAGAAGTTGTAACAGAAATTCCTCTCTTTTGTTCAATTCTCATCCAATCAGACTTAGCATATTTTTTAGATTTTCTAGATTTAATAGTTCCAGCTTCATGAATTACTTTTCCTAATAATAAAAACTTTTCTGTAATTGTTGTTTTTCCTGAATCTGGATGAGAAATGATAGCAAAAGTACATCTTTTCTTAATTTGAACAATACTATGACAATCTAAAATTTTTGGTTTCATTAAATAAAAATATTCTCTTGTTAAATTTATTTTTTTTTAAAATTTAAAAAAAAAAGATAAAAAATAAAAAATAAAAAAATATTATAAAATTACAAAACTAAAAAAAATATTTTTTTAAAATTCTATTTAATTTTATACTATATTACTAAAATATAATATTGAACTAAAATTAATTAATAAAAAATTTATAATAAATTTCTTACATAAAGAGTATAATATGAAAAAAAAAATTTATATAGCTTACACTGGAGGAACTATAGGAATGAAAAAATCTAAAAATGGTTACATTCCAATTTCTGGATTTTTACAAAAACAAATTAAAAAAATATCAGAATTTAAAAAAAAATATCTTCCTAAATTTAAAATAAAAGAATATCAACCATTAATAGATTCTTCTAACATGACACCTAAAAACTGGAAAATAATAGCTTATGATATAAAAAATAATTACCAAAAATATGACGGATTTATTATTTTACATGGAACTGATACAATGTCCTATACTGCTTCTGCTTTATCTTTTATATTAGAAAATTTAGAAAAACCAGTTATTATTACAGGATCTCAAATTCCTTTATGTGAAAAAAAATCTGATGGAAAAAAAAATTTAATTAATTCCCTTTTAATTGCAGCTAATTATTCAATAAAAGAAGTAACATTATTTTTTAATAATAAATTATATAGAGGAAATAGAACTACAAAAATTAATGCAAATGGATTAGATGCATTTTCTTCTCCTAATTTACCTCCTTTATTTGAAATAGGAAAAAAAAAAAGAATTGAAAAAATAAAAAATAAAAAAAAAAAACTCATTGTTCATAAAATTTCTAATCAACCAATTAATATTATAACAATATATCCTGGAATTTCTGAAAAAATTTTAAAAAATTATTTTCTAAAACCAGTAAAAGCAGTAATTTTATGTTCTTATGGAACAGGAAATGCACCTCAAAATAAAAAATTTTTAAATCAATTTAAAAAAGCTAGAAAAAAAAAAATAATCATTGTAAATTTAACTCAATGTATATCAGGAACAGTAAATATGAATAATTATTCTACTGGGAAAACTCTTTCTAAATTTGGAGTGATTAGTGGTTTAGACTTAACAATTGAAGCTACTTTAACAAAATTACATTTTTTATTCAGTCAAAAAATTTCAATTAAAAAAATTAAAATGAAAATAAAAGAAAATCTAAGAGGCGAAATAACTTCTAAATTATAAAAAATAATATAATAATTTTAAAAATTTTATATAAATAAAAAATCAAACTTATAAAAAAAAATTAATAATAAGAAAATTTATTAGGTTTATGTTTAGTAAAATCAATAACTTGAGTTAGTTGACTAAAATTATTTAGTAAACGTTTTTCAACCATATTTTTTAAAGTAGAACTTACCATAGAACAACCATTACAACCTCCTTGAAATTCTATAATCGCTTGTTTTTTTTTATTAATTTTTATTAAAATTAATTTTCCTCCATGAGATAAAAGTAATGGATTAATATGCATATTAATAAAATAATTAACTTCTTCACTCAAAGAAGAAAAATTTTTATTAATAGGTTGTTTAATATAAGGAGAACTTAACATTAATTCAAAATTTAAATCATTTTTTACTAATTTTATTATAGATTTTTTTAAAAAAGGTATATCACTTTTATTAACATAAACATTAAATTTATTAAAACAAATTTCTTTTTCATTATCTTTAATATCTTTAAAAGATATATACTCTATATTACATTCTGCTTTTTCAGTTCCAGCATTTTTAACAAATATTTTAATATGTGTATTTTTTTCTTTTTTTAAAAGTAATCTATAAATATATTCTTGTGCATTTTTAGAAATAATAATCATTGTAAAATATACATTAAATTTATTAATATTAAATCAATTTTATAATAAAATTTTAATTAAATATATAATTAATTTTATTAATAAACTATTTAAATATTTTAAAAAAAAAAATATCTAAAAAAAATAATGAAAAAAAAAATTAATTTAATATTAATACATGGATTAGGATTTAATAAAAAAATATGGTTTTTCTTAAAAAAAAAATTAAAAAAAAAATATAATATTTATACAATAAATCTTCATACTCCAAAAAAAAAAAAAAATTTTTTTTATATTGAACTAAAAAAATATTTAAGAAAAAATTTATTTAAAATTAAAAATAATTCTATAATAATAGGATGGTCTATAGGAGGAATTTTAGCAACTTTATTAACTTTAAAATCTAAAAAAAAAATAATTGCTATTATTACAATATGTTCCTCTCCATATTTTATTAAAAAAAAATATTGGCCTGGAATAAAATACAAAAAAATAAAAAAAATGGAAAATGATTTAATAAAAAATTATTCTAAATCTATAAAAAATTTTTTAATACTTCAAATTCAATCTAAAAATAAAAAAAAAATAAAAAAACTTCAAAAAAAAATAGAGAAATATAAAAAACCTAATTCTAAATGTATTAAATTTAATATAAAAATATTATATAAAATAGATACAAGAAAATTAATAAAAAAAATAAAAATTCCATTTTTTAGAATTTACGGAAAATTAGATATTATAGTTCCAAAAAAAATATCTTATTTAGTTGATAAAATTTTAAAAAATAAACAATCTATAATCATAAAAAAATCAAATCATGCTCCATTTATATCTAATTTAAACATATTTTATAAAAAAATAAAAAAATATATTAATAAGATAAAAAATAGAAATAAATAAAGTATTTTTATAAAATAACTTTCGTTTATTAGATTAAAAACATAATAATCTAATTATACGAAAGTTTTAAAAAAATATTATTATTTAAAAAAATTATTAAAAAGGAATATCATCTTCATAATCTGTATTTGATTCGTCATCTAATAATAATTTTTTATTGGAATTATTTAAAGAATATTTATTTTTTTTTTTTAAATTAGATTTTTCTTTATAATTACTTAAATTATTATCTTTAAATTTAGAAAAATTATTTCTATTTCCCAACATTTGCATAGATCCATTAATATTAACAATTATTTCTGTAGTATATCTTTCTAAATTATTTTTATCTTTCCATTTTCTAGTTTGTAAAGAACCTTCAATATATACTTGAGATCCTTTTTTTAAATATTCTCCTGAAATTTCTGCTAACTTTCCAAATAAAACTACCTTATGCCATTCAGTTCTTTCTCGAATTTCATTAGTATTTTTATCTTTCCAACTTTCTGAAGTAGCTATATTAATATTTGCTACAGCTGATCCATTAGTCATATAACGAATATCTGGATCTTGACCAAGATAACCTATTAAAATTACTTTATTAATTCCTCTACTAGCCATATTCTAACCCCAATATAAAAACTTAATTTTTAATAATACTATATTTATAAAATAAATACTTTATAATTAACTATTTAATTATAAATTATCAAATAAAAAAATGAATAAACATAAATTATGTGTTGCTCCAATGTTTAAATATACAGATAAACATTGTAGATATTTTCATAGATTATTAACAAAAAAAGCATTCTTATATACTGAAATGATTACAACAAATGCATTATTAAATAAAAAATTTAAATTATTTAAAAATAAAGATTCAAAAAAAATGGTCTCTTTACAAATTATAGGAAATAAACCAAAAAAAATAGCTAAATGTGCAAAATTAGCATATAAAAAAAAATATAATGAAATAAATTTAAATATAGGATGTCCATCTATTCAAATGAATAAAAATAATTTAGGTGTTACTTTAATGAAAAAAACAAAAATAATTGTAAATTCATTAAAATTAATAAAAAATTCTATTCCTATACCTATTAGTATCAAAACAAGAATAGGATTTAATAATAATAATACATATAATTTTCTTAGTAATTTTGTTTATGAAACATCAAAAGACAAATTATGTAAAATATTTATTATTCATGCAAGAAACGCTATTCTTAACAAATTTAGTCCAAAAAAAAATAGAGAAATACCACCATTAAAATATAAATATGTATATCAATTAAAAAAAGATTTTCCTAATTTAACATTTATTATTAATGGAGGAATTAAATCAATAAAAGAAATAAAAAACCATTTAAAAAACGTAAATGGAGTTATGTTAGGAAGATATGCATATAAAAATCCATTAATTTTAAAAAAAATTGAAGAAAAAATATTCAAAAAAAAAAAGAAAATTAAAATCAAAAAAATATTATTTAAAATATCTAAATATATAAATAAAGAAATAAAAAAAAAAACAACTTTAAATTCTATTACTAGACATATAAATGGAATTTTTTATAAAAAAAAAAATTCTAAAAAATGGAAAAAATTTTTAAATGAAATAAATAAAAAAAAAAAAAATGTTAATATTAATTTAGATTTTAAAAAATATCTAAAATATTAAAAAAACTACGGCTTAAAATAAAAATGTCTAATTTATACAAAAAAAACAAAAAATATGGAGAAAAGTTTTTTAATGAAAAAATACCACCTTATTCTATTGAAGCAGAAAAATCAGTTTTAGGTGGATTAATGTTAAAAAATAAAAAATGGAGTGAAATATCAGAATGTTTAAAAAAAAAAGATTTTTTTAGCCATTCTCATCAAATTATCTTTAATGAAATGAAAAATCTAGCAAATAATAAAAAACCAATAGATTTAATTACACTATCAGAATCTTTAAAAAATAAAAAATTATTAAAAAAAATTGGAAATTTTTCTTATTTAGCTGAACTATCAAATAATATTTTTAGTATTTCAAACATTATATCTTATGCAAAAATAATAAAAGAAAATTCTCTTATGAGAGAATTAATTTTTATGGCAAAAAAAATTGAAAATTTAGGATATAATTCAAATGGAAAAAAAAGTGAAGAAATTTTAAATTATTTAGAAAAATATATATTTAAAATTAATGAAAAAAGATCAAAAAATAAAAAAGGACCAAAAAATATTAAAGAAATTCTTAATATTTCAATAAAAAATTTAGAAAAACTTTTAAAAAATCCAAAAAATAAAATAACAGGAATTGATACAGGATATAAAGATCTTAATAAAAAAACATTTGGACTACAAAAATCAGATTTAATTATTATAGCATCTAGACCTTCTATGGGAAAAACAACTTTTGCAATGAATGTATGTGAAAATGCTTCTATGATTTATAAAAAACCAATTTTAATTTTTAGTTTAGAAATGCCATGTGAACAAATTATAACAAAAATGTTATCTTCTTTATCTAGAGTTAATCAAAAAAATCTAAGAACTGGAAAAATTAATGATGAAGAATGGTCAAGAATTTCTAGTACAATAAATATTTTGTTAAAAAAAAAAAATATATATATAGATGATTCATCTTATTTAACTCCAAATAAAATTCGAACAAGAGCTCTTAAAATATATAAAAAAAATAAAGGAATTAGTTTAATAATGATAGATTATCTACAACTAATGAATGCTCCTTCAATATCAGAAAATAGAAATTTAGAAATAGCTGAAATTTCAAAAAATCTAAAATCTTTAGCTAAAGAACTAAAAGTTCCTATTATTGCATTATCACAATTAAATCGATCATTAGAACAAAGATCAGATAAAAGACCTATAAACTCGGATTTAAGGGAATCTGGTTCAATTGAACAAGATGCAGATTTAATTATATTTATATATAGAGATGAAATTTACCACCCAGAAACAAATCTTAAAGGAATAGCAGAAATAATCATTGGAAAACAAAGAAATGGACCTATAGGAACTATACGTTTAACATTTAATGGAAATTTTTCTAGATTTGATAATTATGCAGAAAACTTATATGAAGAAAAATAAAAAAAAATAATAAAATTATAAAAAAAATTATAAAAACTAAAAAAATTTGTATAATATAAAATTATATTAAAAGAATTGGTTTAAATATTTTTTATAAATAATTTATTATAAAAATTTTTTATTTATTATATGTTTATTAACTTATGTAAATTAGGTAATAAAAATGAATATCGTTAATTTTAAAAATCATTTATTAATTTCTACACAAAAACTTTCTAATTCATTTTTTTATCGTACAGTAATATATATATATAAAGATAATAATTTTAAAATTAATGGAGTAATAATAAATAAAAAAATAAAAAATTTAACAGTAAAAAGTTTCTTAAAAAAAACAAATATAAAAATTATGAAAAAAAAATTTTTAAATAAAATAAATAATCCAATTATATTAGGAGGATTAAAAGAAAAAAATAAAGGATTAGTTATACATTGTTTTAAAAAAATTTTTTTATCAAACATATACGTTTCACCATCTGTTTCTATTACAAAATCTAAAGATATTTTAAAATATTTAAAAAAAAAAAAGCATTTTAAAAAAATGTTAATAATCTTAGGACATTGTTCATGGAAAAAAAAAGAATTAGAAAAAGAAATATATAATAATAATTGGTTACTAACACTCTCAAACAAAAATATATTATTTAATATATCTATTAAAAATAAATGGGAAAAATCTATGAAAAAAATAGGAATAAAAAATTTTCATAATTTAATAATAAAAAATGGATAAATTTAAAAAAATGATAATTTTAGCTTTTGATTATGGAACAAAAAAAATAGGAGTAGCTATAGGAGAATTTTTTACTTCTATTGCTAGACCAATAAAATGTATTTCTTATAAAAAAAATTATTTAATACATATAGAAAAAATAATATATGAATGGAAACCTAAAAAAATAATTGTAGGATTACCATTAAATTATAAAGGAAAATTTCAAAAAACTACTGTTAAAGCTAAAAATTTTGCATTAAATATATTTAAAAAATTTAATATAAAAGTAATATTACATGATGAAAGATTCTCAACAATTGAAGCAAAATCGATTTTATTCAAAAAAAAAGGATCAAAATTACTTACTTTAAATAAAATTAATTCTACTTCAGCATATATTATTTTAAAAAGCTGGTTATATGAAAAAAAGAAACAAAAAAATAAAAGAAAATTAAAATTTTTTTAATAGAACTTTCCATTTAATATAAAAAAATAATTTCAAAACAAATAAATTTATAATCAATATAATAATTTTAATCTTTTTTTTTTTTAAATTTTATTCTAAAAAAATTTTTAAAATAAAAAAATTAATAAATTTTATTTAAAAAGATTACTTTATGAAACTTCCATTATTAAGTTTATATATTCATATACCATGGTGTTTAAAAAAATGTCCTTATTGTGATTTTTATTCAAAATCTATAAAAATAAAAAAAATTCCACAAAAAAAATATATACAAAATTTAATTTTAGATTTAGATAAAAATATAAAATTTATTCAATCTAGAAAAATACACTCTATTTTTATAGGAGGAGGAACGCCTAATTTAATAAAACCAAAATATATAAAATATCTAATGAAAGAAATAAAAAAAAGAACTAATTTTGATAAAAAAATAGAAATAACTCTTGAATCTAATCCAAATTCTATAAAAAAGGATTATTTTTTTAAATATAAATCATCTGGAATAAATCGTTTATCTTTAGGAATTCAAAGTTTTAATGAAAAAATTTTAAATAAAATTAATAGAAATTATACATTTAAAGAATTAATTGAAACTATTCAAATTATAAAAAAAATAAATTTTAATCAAGTAAATTTTGATTTAATGTATTCTTTACCTTTACAAAAAAAAAAAGAAGCAATTCAAGATCTAAAATACGCTATTAAATTTAAACCTTCTCATATTTCATGGTATCAACTTTGTATTGAACCAAAAACTTTTTTCTATAAAAAAACTCCAAAATTACCTAATGAAAATGAATCTTGGAAAATGTTTGTCCAAGGCCATAAAAAATTAAAAAAAAAAAATTTCATACAATATGAAATATCTGCTTATGCTAAAAAAAATAATCAATGTAAACATAATTTAAATTATTGGAAATTTGGAGACTATTTAGGTATAGGATGTGGAGCTCATGGAAAAATAACATTAAAAAATGGAAAAATATTAAGAACGTTTAAAAATAAAAATATTAATGAGTTCTTACAAGGAAAATATACAAAAAAAATTATTTACGTAAAAAAAAAAAATCTTCCATTTGAATTTTTTTTAAATAATTTTAGATTAAATAAACCATGTAAAAAAAAAGATTTTGAAATATATACTGGAATAAAAAAAAATAAAATAAAAAAAACAATGCAAAAAGCTATAAAAAAAAAATATATCATTGAAAATAAAAAATTTTGGAAAAAAACAAAAAAAGGAAAATTATTTTTAAATGATTTATTAGAATTATTTTTAAAAATATAATTTTTCATTTTTTAAAAATTTTTTTGAAATATTATTTCATATATTGTTTTTTTATTATTTTTAGCTTTGTTTTTAAAACAAGTAAAAAAATTATAATTTTTAAAAAAATGATGATTTTTTATAAAAGAAATTTTATTTAAAGAATTTAATTTATTTAAATTTTTTAAAATGCTCATTGCATAAGATAAACAATCTGTCATAATATGTAATATTCCTCCTAAAATTAACTTATCAAAAAGAGATTTTAAAATATTTTTATTAATAATTCTTCTTTTATAATGTTTTCTTTTTGGCCAAGGATCAGGAAAAAATATATTTACTCTATGAAAAAAAATTCCATTACAATATTTTTTTAAAAATATAATAAAATCACAATAAATTATTTTTACATTATTTAAATTATTTTTATAAATTTTTTCTAAACAATAACAAATTCCAGGAATATACATTTCAATTCCTAAAAAAATTATATTTTTAAAAATTTTAGATAAATGTATTAAAGAATCTCCTCTTCCAAAACCAATTTCTAAAATAATTGGAGCTTGGAAATGAAAAAAATTATATTTTTTAATAAAACTTTTTTTTAAATTTATTCCAATTAAAGGCCATAAAAAATTAAGGAGATATTTTTTTTTTTTACTTAATTTTCTATTCCTTATTTTAAAAGTTTTAACAATTTTATATTTTTTTATATTCATAATAAAAAATAACAAAAAATCCTTAAAATTATATTTTTAAAATTTATAAATATTATATTAAAATTTAAAAAAATTACAACTTTTAAAAAAAAAGATTTAAAAAAGGAAATAAAAAAATTTATGAGCGATATTTTTAATTTTTCAAATACTATGATAAATTGGTATCATAAACATGGAAGAAAAAAATTACCATGGCAGATTAATAAAAATATTTATAAAACTTGGATTTCAGAAATAATGTTACAACAAACCCAAGTAAAAACTGTTATTCCATATTTTAAAAAATTTATAAAAAAATTTCCAAATTTTAAAACTCTTTCAAAAAGCTCCTTAGATGAAATACTTTTTATATGGAGTGGTTTAGGATTTTATAATAGAGCAAAAAATATATATAAGACAGCTCAAATTATAAAAAGAAAATATAAAAATAAAATTCCAAAAGAATTTAATACTTTAATTAAATTTCCTGGAATAGGAAAATCTACTGCAGGAGCATTACTTTCTTTAACATATAACTATTATTTTCCCATACTTGATGGAAACATAAAAAGAGTATTAAGAAATTTTTATAATTTAAAAATAAAAAAAACAAAACTAGAAAAAAAAATATGGAAAAAATTAAATTTATTAATACCTATTCATAATGCACAAAAATTTAATCAATCTATGATGGATTTAGGAAAAAAAATATGTAAACCTAAAAATCCTCTATGTAATATATGCCCTCTTAAAAAAAAATGTTTATTTTTTATAAATAAAAAATCTATTACTAAAAAAAAAGATATAAAAAAAAAGAAAAAAACAATTAAAAAATGTTGGTTTTTATTAAAAACATATAAAAATTTTTATTTTTTAAAAAAACAAAAATATAATATTTGGAAAAATTTATATTATTTTCCAATATATTTTAAAAAAATAAAATTAAAAAAAAAATTAAAAAAAGAAAAAATAACAAAAAAAAATAAAAAAATAAAACCTTTTTTACATCAATTTAATAAATATTCTTTACTTATAAAAACAATTATTATTAAAGTTAAAAAAAAAAAATATCTAAAAAAAAAAAATGGAATTTGGTGTAATTTTTTTAAAATGAAAGAAATAGGAACTCCTTCTCCTATAAAAAAAATTATAAAAAAATATATAAAAATTATTAAAAAAAATAACAAAAAAATAAAATAAAAAGAGAAAAAAAAAAAAAACAATGAAAAGAAAAATATATTGTAAATTTTTTAAAAAAAATATGACTGGATTAGAATTTCAAATATATCCAGGAAAATTAGGAAAAAAAATATATAATGAAATTTCTAAAAAAGCATGGAATAAATGGATAAAAAAACAAACAATAATAATAAATGAAAAAAAATTAAATATGTTATTTAAAAAAGACCAAAAAATAATTTATAAAGAAATGATAAAATTTCTTTATAAAAAATCTAAAAAAAATAAAAAAAAAAAAAAAAAAAAATAAAAATTAATTAAAATTATTATATATATTTTTAATATATTTTATATATAACAATAATTTATTTAATAATTTATTTTTCTTTAAATTATTTTTATTTTTTTCTTTTAAAATAAATATTTTTTTTTTATAATTTTTAATATTTTTTTTTGAGAAAATATTTTTTAAATATTTAATCCATTTTATTTTTTCTGTTTTATTTAAAAAATTTGGATAATTTCTTGCTTTAAAAAAGAAAAAAAGATCTTTAAAACGTTTATCATCTATAAAAATATTATTATTAATATTTTTCAAATTTATTAATTTTCTTAATATTTTTATTTTTTTTATATCTTTAAAACTAAAAAAATTTTTATATAACTTACAATCACTATGTAAAAATTTTTTTTTTTTAAACTTTAACATAGATAATTTTTTTCTTCTTTTTAAATTAAAAAAATTTTTTAATAAATTTATATTATTTAAATATCTTTTTTCATTTAATTTTAATCGAGAAATATCTATATCTCTTAATACATTTGTAGGAAGAATAATAGGAGCTTTATTTAAATAAATAAATCTCATTCCTTCTGAAAACAAATAATTTAAATTACCAAATTTATAATAATTTTTTAGAAAAAAATTTGAAGAATAATCTCTATCTAAATCAAATACAATTAAAATATTTTTATTTTTTTTATGAAAAATTAAAGGAAAAATTCTACCTATATTTTTATTTTTTGAACCATAATAATGAGAAATATAAATTAAAGGTTTCATTTTTCTTTTATTAATTAACAATAATAATTTTTTTTTTTTTCGAATTAAAAATAAAAAATTAAAAAATTTTTCATTATTATTTCTAACTAATTTTAATAAATTTATTGTAGAATAAACATCTGATAAAGCATCATGAGAACTATAATAATTAATTTTATTTTTCTTAACTAAATCAAATAATTTAAAAGAAACACAATTATTTTTATTTTTAGGCCAAACAATTCCTTCAGGACGTAAAGCATAAAAAGCACGAATTACATTAATAACATCCCATCTAGTATTATTTTTTTTCCAACTCCATTCATAAGAATCAAAAAAATTTCTATAAAAAAGATTTCTAGTAATTTCATCATCAAATAAAATATTATTAAAACCTAAAATACAAGTATTAGATTGAATAAAAATATCATAAATTTTTTTTGAAAAATTTGATTCATTCATTCCATGAATTCTTGTATATTGAGGAGTAATAGAAGTAATTAAAACTGCTTCTGGATCAGGAAAATAATCTATAGAAGGATAACAATAAAAAACAAAAGGTTTAGAAATAATTTTTAAATTAATATCTGTTCTTACACAAGCAAATTGAGCAGGTTTATCTAAAACCGGATTTTTTCCAAAAGTTTCATAATCGTAAAATAAAAAACTAAAATTTAATAAATTTTTCATAATTAATTTATTTTTATAAATATAAAATTAATTAATAATTATATATATAAGAAAAAAAAAAAAAAAAAAAATAAAAAAATAAGCAAAAAAAATTTTTAAAAAATTTAATAAAAAAAATATTTAATAAATTATAAAATAAATTTTATTATAAAACGTAAATAGCTCCTCCGACTGGGCTCGAACCAGTGACATACGGATTAACAGTCCGCCGTTCTACCAACTGAACTACAGAGGAAAATTAAACTATACCATAAAATTATAAAAAAAATCAATATATAAATGTTATTTATAAAATTATTTTATTTTATATAAAGATTAGTAGATTATTATTCATAATTCTATTATAATTCTAATTTATAGAAAAATTTTAATAATTTTTTAGGCCCTTTAGCTCAGTGGTCAGAGCAGGCGACTCATAATCGCTTGGTCACTGGTTCAAATCCAGTAAGGGCCAAAAATTTTAATTAATTTATTAAATAAAAAACATAGAATTTAAAGAAAAAGGTTCAAAAATGAAAGAAATAAAAAAAAAATTTATTAAATTTATATTAAAAAAAAAAATTTTAATATTTGGAAATTTTATCCTTAAATCAAAAATAAAAAGTCCATATTTTTTTAATATTTCTTCATTATCTACTGGAAAAGATTTGTATACTTTAGGAAAATTTTATGCTAAAACTTTAATTAAATTAAATATAAAATTTGATTCTTTATTTGGAATAGCATATAAAGGAATTCCTATTCTTATAGCAACAGTAATTGCTTTAAAAAATAAATTTAATATAAACGTTCCTTATTCTTTTAATAGAAAAGAAACCAAAACATATGGAGAAAAAGGAAATATTGTTGGAAATTTAATTAAAGGAAAAATAATAATTATAGATGATGTATTCACTTCTGGAACAGCAATAAAAAATGCTATTAAAATTATTAAAAAATATAAAGATATAAAAATAAAACATATATTATTATCATTAGATAGAAAAGAATTTAAAGAATTAAATTTATCTAAAAACAAAAGGAAAAAAAATTCGTTTCAAATATCTTCAATAATTAATATAAATGATATTATTCATTATCTAAAAAAAAAAAATATAATGAAAAAAGAATTAAAAATATTAATTAAACATAAATTAAAAAAAAAAGAATTCGAAAAAACTAAGAAATTCCAGTATGACCAAAACCTTTAATTCCTCTTTTGCTTTTTTTAGAAAAATTTTTTACAATATTAAATTTTACCTTTTTAATAGAAAAAAATAACATTTGAGCAATTCTATCATTAGGATAAATAATATATTTCTTATTACTTCTATTCCATAAAGAAATCATAATTTCTCCTTGATAATCAGAATCAATTAAACCAATTGAATTTCCTAATATAATTCCATGTTTATGACCTAAACCAGAACGAGGAAGTATAATACATGCTATAGAAGAATCTTGAATATCAATAGCAATTCCAGTAGGAAATAAAAAAGACTCATTACCTTTTAAAACAATTTTTTTTAAAATACATGCTCTTAAATCCATTCCAGAAGAACCAAAAGTAGAATATTCAGGAATAAAAATTTTATTTTTTGAACTTGATTTTAAAATTTTTATATCAATTTTTTTCATAAAAATATTATCTATATAAGTTTAATTTAATTAATTTAAAAAATATTATTAAAGATAAAAAAATAAGCGAAAAATCTTATTATGTATTTTCTTTAGATTTAATTAAAATTTTTATTTGAACACTAACTTCTTTATGCGGTTTAAAAATAAAAAAATGCTCTCCAACAGTTTTCAATACTTTATTTTTTAATTTTATTTCTGATTTTTTTATATTAATTCCTAACTCTAAAAATTTTCTAGAAATATCACGAGAATTAATAGACCCAAATAATTTTCCATTACTTCCTGATTTAGAAAATAAAACAATATTTTTAAATTTTTTAACTTCTTTTGCACGTAATTTTGCTAAAATCAATGCTTTAGAAATTTTTTCTTCTAAAATTCTTTTTTTATTTTCAAAATAATTTATATTTTCTTGAAAAGCAGGTAAAGCAATATTTTTAGGAAATAAAAAATTTCTTGCATAACCTGGTTTTACTTTAACAATATCTCCTAATAATCCTAATCTTTTAAAAGAAACTAAAAGTATAACATTCATATGTTAACCCTTATATTAAAATATAAAAAAAGTTTTTATTTATGATGATCAGTATATGGAATTAAAGAAAGATAACGAGCTATTTTTATAGCTTTTGATAACTGACGTTGATATTTTGCTTTTGTTCCAGTAATTCTACTAGGAACAATTTTTCCACTTTCAGTAATATAATTTTTTAAAATAAAAATATCTTTATAATCTATTTTTTTAATACCTTCAGATGTAAATCTACAAAATTTTCTTCTACGAAAATAACGAATCATATTTTTTCCTAAATTTATAAATAAATAAAAAAAAAATTATACATTAATTTTTTTTATAACAATATTTTCTTTTTTATCTTGATTTTCTAATTTTTCTTTTAAAATCGGAGACATTTTTGAAATTTTTTTATTTACTCCAATAATAATATATCTAATAATAGAATCATTTAATTTTAAATTATTTTCGATTTTATTAATATTTTTAGAAGGTAATTCTATATTTATTAAAATATAATGAGCTTTACTTAATTTTTTAATTTGATATGATAACTGTCTTCTTCCCCAATCTTCTAAACGAGTAATATTACCTGAAAGATCAGATATAATTTTTTTATATTCTAAAATAATTTTATTAGATTTTTCACTTTTATCTGGATGAATCATAAAAACGATTTCGTAATAACGCACGTTAAAAAATTCCTTATATTAAAATTTTTTATTAAAATAATATTAATAAAATATATTACCACAAGAATACTTTAGAAATAAAAATATTATAATTAGTTTAAAAAACTAAATTATAAAAGAGATAAATTCATTGTTTTATTTCTTTTTTGAATAGATATTATTTTTACAAAAACTTTCTCTCCAATAGAAAATTTTTTTTTAGACCGTTTTCCATGAAGAGTCATATTTTTTTTATTATAATAATAATAATCATCTTTTAATTGAGATACATGAACCAACCCTTCTATAAAAAAAGAATTTAATCTAACAAAAAAACCAAATTCAGTTATATGAGAAATTATTCCTAAAAAACTTTTTCCTATTTTTTTTTTCATATATTCTAACTTTAATACTTCAATAACAAATTTATAAGCTTTATCTGCTCTTTTTTCAGTTATTGAACATTTTTTACCAATTTTTTTAAAATCTTTTAAATTAAAAGAAAAACTTTTTTTAGAATTAATATTATATAATTTTTTTTTATTTTTATTTTTTAAAAAAAATTTAACAGCTCTATGAACTGTTAAATCTGAATACCTTCTAATAGGAGAAGTAAAATGTGTATAAAATTTCTCAGCTAAACCAAAATGTCCAATATTTTTTTCACTATAAAAAGCTTTTTTAGTAGATTTTAATAAAGCTAATTCTATAATCTCTTTATAAGGTTTACTTCGAATTTTATAAAATAATTTAAAATAATCGTTTAATAAAGGTTTTTTTCCTCCAGTTAATATAAGGTTAAATTTTTTTAATAAATTTCTAAAGTTTTTAATTTTAATATCATTAGGATATTCATGATTTCTAAATAATGAAAAAACATTATATTTATTTAATAAAATAGCAGTAGATTTATTTGCTAATATCATACATGATTCAATTAAATTATGAGCTTTATTTTTTTTTTTAGTTAATATTTTTTTTATTTTAAAATACGTATCAAAAATAAAAATAGGTTCATTATTTTGAAATAAAATCATTTTTTTTAAATTTTTATTTTTAGATAAAATTTTATTTAAAAAATATAAATTTTTTAAATTATCTCTTATATTAGAAAATTTTTTTTTATAAAAATTGTTTTTTTTCCATAACTTAATTACATTAGAATAAGTTAATCTTGCATGAGATCTAATCACAGCTTTATAATGTTTATAACTTAATAAATCTCCTTTATTAGATAAAGTCATTTCACATATAATACAAAATTTTTCTTGATTAGGTAATAATGAAAACATATTAGTGGATAATTCTTCGGGAAACATAGGAATAACTTTTAAAGGAAAATAAATAGAAGTTCCTCTATTAAAAGCTTCTTTATCTAAAAAAGAATTTTTTTTAACATAAAAACTTACATCTGATATAGCTACTAAAAGCTTCCATTGAAAACCATTTTTTATTTTATAACAATAAATTGCATCATCAAAATCATAAGAATCTTTTTCGTCAATTGTAATAAAAGAAATATTTCTTAAATCTTTTCTAGATTTAAAATTATTTTTAAATGTTTTATTTTTTAATGTATTAATTTCTTTAATAATTTTATTTGACCAAAAATTTGGAATATTAAATTTTTTTAATGCTTGATTACAAATACTAATAGCATTTATTTTTTTTTTAAATATTTTTATATTAATTATCCTATTTTATATTAAAACATATTTAATAAAATTAAAATTTTAATATTTTTATTATATATATTTTTAAAAATTAACTTAAATTAAAAAAATTATTTTTTATAATTATTTTTAATACATGAATTTTAATTTTTATAATTTACAAAAGTTTTTATTTTATTATTAATGAAAATAGTATTATTACGTTCTGGACCAGTAGAAATTAAATCTATATCAATTTTAATAAAATTTTTAATAAAACTAATATATTTTTGAGTTAATACTGGTAAATCTTTAAATAAAACTATTCCTCGAATAGATTTCTTCCAACCTTTAAAAACTTTATAAACTGGAATAATTTCTTCCCAATCTTTCTGAGTTATAGGATAAAAATTAATTTCTTTTTTAGAAAATTTATTAATATATTTAATACAAACTTTTATTTCATTTAAATTATCTAAAACATCTAACTTTGTTAAACATAAACCAGATATAGAATTTATTTTTATCATTCTTTTTAATAAAACTAAATCTAACCATCCAGTTCTTCTTTTTCTTCCAGTTGTACTTCCAAACTCTTTTCCAATTTTACATAAATATTTATGAACGTCATTAAATAATTCAGTTGGAAAAGGTCCATTACCTACTCTAGTAGTATAAACTTTAGAAATTCCCATAATATAATTAATATTTTTAATTCCTAAACCAGTTCCAGTAATAATTCCTCCAATACTACTATTAGAAGAACTAACATACGGATATGTTCCATAATCTATATCTAAAAGAGATCCTTGAGCACCTTCAAATATTATTTTTGATTTTTTTTTTATTTTTTTATTTAATAATTTACTAACATCTTGAATCATATTCTTTATTTTATTAAAATATTTTAAAGAATCAAAATAAATTTTTTTATAAGATACTGGATTTTTTTTAAAATAATTAACTAATTGAAAATTATAATAATGAACATTTTTTTTTAAAATATAAGAAAAATAATTAGTATCATACAAATCACTTATTCTAATAGATCTTCTAGCTATTTTATCTTCATAAGCTGGCCCAATTCCTTTATGAGTAGTTCCAATTATTTTAGATTCTTTATTTTTTTCACGAGCTCTATCTAAAGAAATATGATATTCAAAAATTAAAGAAATAGAATTAGATAATATTAAACGATCTTGAATAAAAATTTTATTTTTTTTTAAAAAATTTATTTCTTTAACTAAATCAGGTAAAGAAACAACTACTCCATTACCTAAAACTGCTTTTACATTTTTATATAATACACAAGAAGGTATTAAGTGTAAAATAGTCTTTTTTTTATCTACTAATAAAGTATGACCTGCATTATTTCCTCCTTGATATCTAACAACATAATTTGAATTTTTAGATAATAAATCAACAATTTTACCTTTTCCTTCATCACCCCATTGCATTCCTAATACAGCAATATTTTTAATCAAAATAGATTTCACCTATTATAATATTTATTTTTAATATTAAAAAAATATTTTTAATTTTATTTTTTAAAAATTTATTTTATACATAAAAGAATATTTTTTTTTTTAAATTTAAAAAATAAAATATTTTTATTATTTTAAAAAAAATTTTTCTATTTTATTTAAAATAAAATTTATAGAAAATTTTAATTTTTCACTATCTATCCAAAATGCATCTTTGTAATTTATTAACCATTTCATTTGATTTTTTGCTAATTTTTTAGTAGATAAAACAGTTTGGAAAAACATTTTTTTATAATTTATATGACCAAAAATATAATCATACATTTCTTTATAACCTAAACAATTCATTCCTGGACTATTTTTATTAAAAAATTTTTTAGAAATAAGATTTTCTACTTCTTTTTGAAAACCTAAAGATAACATTTTTTCAAATCTATATTCTATTTTTTTATGTAGAATATTTTTATTTTTTGGAGAAATAATAAATTTTAATGAATTATATGGAAATTTATAATTTTTAAATTTAATTAAATCACTCATCTTTTTTTTAGATAAATAATATACTTCTAAAGCTCTTAATATTCGTTGAGAATCATTAGGATGAATTCTAAAAGCAGAAATAGGATCTATTGAAATTAATTTTTTATGTAAATTATTTTTTGAATTATGAAAAAATTTTTTTAAAAGAACTTTTCTTAAATTATCATTTCTAGCTGGAAGAGGAGATAAACCATTTAATAAAGAATTATAATAAAACATAGTTCCTCCAACTAATACAGGAATTCTTTTATTAGAAAAACTTTTTTTAATTTCAAATAATGCATCTTGTTTAAAATTCTCAGCAGAATAATATTCATTAATACTTCTAATATTAATTAAACTATGAGGAGCAAATTTTAATTCTTCTTTAGTAGGTTTAGCTGTTCCTATTTCTAATTCCTTATAAACTAAACCAGAATCAACACTAATTAAATCAATAGGTAAAAATTTACTTAATTTAATAGCTAATTTTGTTTTATTAGAAGCAGTAGGACCCATTAAAAAAATAACATTTTTTTTACTATTATTCATATAATTTATAAAAATAATTTTTTGTTTAAAATATTATATAAAAAAAATAAATAAAAAATCTATTTTTTTGAATTATAAAAATTTATTAAACCATTTGTAGAACAATCATATTTATTAGAAATATTTTTTTTTTTTAAAGTTAATAAAATATCTTTAGCAATATTCTTTCCTAATTCTACCCCCCATTGATCAAAACTAAATATATTTAATATAACTCCTTGAGAAAAAACTTTATGTTCATACATAGCAATTAATGCTCCTAAAGTATAAGGAGTAATTTTATCAATTAAAAAAGAATTTGTAGGTTGATTACCTGGACACTCTTTATAAATAAAAAATTTTTTCTTAATTTCTTTATTTTTAAAAATTTTATTTTTAGAATTTTTGTTTAAAGAATTTCCAAATGCTAATGCTTTCGTTTGAGCAAAAAAATGAGAAATTAATTTAATATGATGATTATTAATATTATTATGAGTATGAATAGGAATAATAAAATCTGAAGGAATTAATTTTGTACCTTGATGTAAAAGTTGAAAAAATGAATGTTGACTATTAGTTCCATTTTCTCCCCAAATAATTGATCCAGTTTGAAAAGAAACAACATTAAAATTTCGATCTATTCTTTTTCCATTAGATTCCATATATAACTGTTGTAAATATGAAGAAAATTTATGCATATATTGATCATATGTATAAATCGCTTCTGTTTGTGATTTAAAAAAATTATTATACCATATACTTATTAAAGCTAATAAAACTGGAATATTTTTTTTAAAAGGAGAATTTAAAAAATGATTATCCATATCATAAGCACCTTCAAGTAATAAAGAAAAATTATCATACCCAATAGATAAAACAATAGAAAATCCAATAGAAGACCATAAAGAATAACGACCTCCAACCCAATCCCAAAAAGGAATAAAATTTTTTTTATCAATTCCAAATTTCATTACTTTATTTTTATTTGCCGATAAAGCTATAAAATGTTTAGATAAATCAGATTTTAAAAAATTTGAATTTTTTAAAAATAATTTTTTTACAGTTTTTGCATTAGTCATTGTTTCTTGTGTAGTAAAAGTTTTTGATGAAATTAAAAAAATAGTTGATTCTAAATTAATTTTTTTTAATATTTGAAAAATATGACTTCCATCAAGATTAGAAACAAAATGAACTTTTAAACGATTTTTATAAGGAGTTAATGATTCAGTAACCATTAAAGGACCTAAATCTGATCCTCCTATTCCAATATTTACAATATCGGTAATATATTTTCCTGTATAACCTCTCCATTTTTTATTTATAATAAAATTAGAAATATTTTTCATTTTTTTTAATGATTGAAAAACTTTTTTTGAAATATTTTTTCCGTTTATAAATATATTTTTTTTATCAAAATTTCTTAAAACTGTATGTAAAACTGGTTTATTTTCTGTAACATTAATAAATTTTCCATTAAACATGGATAATATAGAATTTTTTAAACCACATTCTTTAGCCAAATTTATTAAATAAGTTAATGTTTTATCTGTAATTCTATTTTTAGAAAAATCTAAAAATATTAAATCTTTAAAACTTAATGAAAATTTTTTAAATCTATTTACATCTTCTAAAAAAAAATCTTTCATATGTTTATCTTTTATTACTAAAAAATGTTTATATAATTTCTTCCAAGATTTAGTAAAAATTGGATTAATATTTTTCATTATTATGATCACTTTTTTTATGAAAAAAAATATAAAATAATTATATATAAAAAAAAAAGATTTTAAAAAAAAAAAAAAATATGTATGATAAAAATATATTTAATTTAAAAAAAATTATTTTTATATATGATGAAAAAAAATTTAGTTTGGATAGATTTAGAAATGACTGGATTATGTCCAAAAAAACATAAAATTTTAGAAATTGCAGTATCAATAACAGATTCTAATTTAAATATTTTAACAAAAGAATTAGTAATAAATATACATCAATGTTCTAAAGAACTAAAAAAAATGAATGAATGGAATAAAAAAACTCATAATAAAACAGGTTTAATTAAAAAAGTAAAAAAAAGTAAATACGATGAAAAAAAAGCAGAAAAAATAATTATAAATTTTCTAAAAAAATGGATAAAAAAAAATCAATCTCCTTTATGTGGTAATACAATTTGGAAAGACAGACAATTTTTAAAAAAATACATGCCAAATCTAGAATCTTATTTTCATTATAGAAACATTGATATTAGTACTATTAAAGAATTATATCATAGATGGAAAAAAAACCACTGGAAAAATTATAATAAAAAAAATAATCATTCAGCTTTACAAGATATTAGAGATTCTATTAAAGAACTATTATTTTATAAAAAAAATTTTTTTATAAAATAATTACTTAATTGTAAAGATATCTTGAAAATATTTAGTATATAATATAATATATATAAGTATTTTTTAAAATTAATTTTATTAATAAAAATCTTTAAATTGCGGGAATAGCTCAGTTGGTAGAGCGCAACCTTGCCAAGGTTGAGGTCGCGAGTTCGAGACTCGTTTCCCGCTAATAAAAAAATATTTAAATATATTTAAATTTTTGAAATTTAATAAAAAAATTAATTTTCATTATATTAAATATATTTAATATTATTTAGAAAAATTAAAAAACCTTATTAATAAAAAAAAAATTTAAATTTTTTATAAAAATTTTTTATAAATTTTTTTTTAAAATATCTTAATACTGCTATTTCATATAAAAAATTATACTATAAAATTTATTAATTTTTTTAAAAAAGAAATGGAAAGTAACAGATGAAAAAAAAATGTTTAATTAAAGTTATTCAAAAAAAAATAAATTATTATAAAAATCCATTAAAAATATTTAATCACTTTTGTAAATTTAAAAATAATACACTACTTTTAGAATCTGCAGATATTAGTAATAAAAAAAATTTAAAAAGTATTATTATTATTGATAGCGCAATTCGAATTTATTTATTAAAAAATATTGTTTATTTAAAACCACTAACAAAAAATGGTTTATTTTTAACTAAATTTATAGAATCTATCATTTCAAAAAAAATAAAAATAAAAAAAAAAAAAAATACTTTAAAATTAATTTTTAAAATTAAATCTATAAAAAATATTGATGAAGATTCTAAATTAAAAGAAAAATCTGTACTAGATTGTTTTAGAATAATAATTGATAATATTGTAGATTTAAAAAATTATTCAAAATCTATTTTTTTTGGAGGATTATTTTCTTATGATCTAATTACACAATTTGAAAAAATTCCAAAAACAAAAAAAATTCAAAAATGTCCTGATTTTTGTTTTTATTTATCTGAAACTATGATTTTTTTTAACCATAAAAAAAAAAAATCAAAAATTCAATCTACAATATTTACAAAAGATGTATTAGAAAATAAAAAAATAAAAAAAAGAATAATTAATATTCAAAATATTATTAATGAAAAAAATTTTGATAAAATTTATTCTCAAAAAAATTCAAATAAAATAAAAAAAAATCAAAACAAAAAAGAATTTTCAAAAAAAATAAAAAATGCAAAAAAATACATAAAAAACGGAGACATATTTCAAATTGTATTATCAAGAAAATTTTTTATAAAATGCTTATCACCAATTTATTCATACAAAAAACTAAAAAAAAATAATCCAAGTCCATATATGTTTTTTATGAAAGATAAAAAATTTATATTATTTGGATCATCTCCAGAAAGTTTTTTAAAATTTGAACCAAAAAATAGAATTATAGAAATTCATCCTATTGCTGGAACTAGACCTAGAGGAATAAATAATAATGGAAAAATTGATTATGACTTAGATAGCAGAATTGAATTAGAAATGAGAATGAATAAAAAAGAACTTTCAGAACATATTATGTTAGTTGATTTAGCAAGAAATGATTTAGCAAAAATCTGTAAAAAAGGAAGTAGATATGTAAAAAAATTAACACAAGTAGATAAATATTCACATGTAATGCATTTAGTTTCAATAGTAATCGGAAAATTAAAAAAAAAACTAGATATTTTTCATGCTTATCGAGCATGTATGAATATGGGAACTTTAACAGGAGCTCCTAAAATAAAAGCAATGGAATTAATTTCATTAATTGAAAAAGAAACACGAGGAAGTTATGGAGGTTCTATTGGATATTTTACTGGAAAAAAAAAATTAAACACTTGTATAATAATTAGATCAGCATATATAGAAAAAGAAATTGCAACAATACAATCCGGAGCTGGAATTGTATTAGATTCTATTCCTGAAGAAGAATACAAAGAAACATGGAACAAAGCACATGCTGTTATAAAATCTATTTGTAATTCTTAAAAAAAAAGGTTTTAAAAATGTCTGAAATTTTACTTTTAGATAATTTTGATTCGTTTGTATATAATTTAGTTGATCAATTAAAAACTAGTTTTCATAAAGTAATTGTATATAGAAATAATATATCAATATCTAAAATCAATAAAAAAATTTTAAATATGAAAAATCCTATACTAATGTTATCTCCAGGACCAGGAAATCCATTAAATTCTGGAAATATGATGAAAATTTTATATTTATTTAAAGGAAAAATACCAATTATTGGAATTTGCTTAGGATATCAAGCAATTATTCAATCTTATGGAGGTAAAATATATCAATTAAAAAAAATGATACATGGAAAATCTTCAATAATATATCATGATCAAAAATATATGTTTAAAAAAATAAAAAATCCTTTAAGCGTAGCTCGTTATCACTCCTTAACATGTAAAAATATACCTAAAAAACTAAAAATTAATTCAAAAATAAAAAAATTAGCAATGTCAGTAAGAGATAATAAAAATCGAATTTGTGGTTTTCAATTTCATCCAGAATCTATTTTAACTACACATGGAAAAAAAATATTAGATAATACTATATTGTGGGCAAATAATTAAATATTAAAAATATTTTAGAAAAATTTTTATTATATATTTTTTAAAAATTTTTACTAATTAGATATATTAAATCTTTTATTAAATAATTCTATTCTTCCTCCAGTATCAACTACTCTTTGCTTTCCAGTATAAAAAGGATGACAATTAGAACATATATCTAAATTTATATCATTTCCTAATGTATTAAAAAAAATTATTATATTTCCACAAGAACATTTCGCAGAATTAGAAAAATATTTAGGATGAATATTTTTTTTCATAAAATCCTCTAAAATTAAATTCATAAAAAATAATATTAATATATTAAACATAAAAAATAAATATTTATTTTATAAAACTATATTATATTAAAAAAATTTTAAAAAATATATATTAAATCATTTATTAAATAATATATATTATTTATATAAAATAAATTAAAATTTAAAAAAAAATAATTTATAAACTATTAAAAATTAAATTTTTATTAAAATTTATTAAGAAAAAAAAAATGACAACTATATTAAGTATTCGATCTAAAGATAAAGTAGTAATTGGTGGAGATGGACAAGCAACTTTAGGGAGTACTATAATGAAAAGTAATGTAAAAAAAGTTAAAACATTATATAAAAATAAAGTTATATCAGGTTTTGCAGGAGGTACAGCTGACGCTTTTACTTTATTTGAATTATTTGAAAAAAAATTATTAATGTATCAAGGTCAACTGAAAAGAGCAGCTATAGAACTCGCAAAAGATTGGAGAAGTGACAGAATTTTAAGAAAATTAGAAGCTTTATTAGCTGTTGCTGATAAAAAATATTCATTAATAATAACAGGAAATGGAGATGTTATACAACCAGAAGGAAAAATAATAGCTATTGGTTCAGGGGGTTGTTATGCACAAGCTTCAGCTCAAGCATTATTAGATAATACTAATTTAAACGCTTATGATATTGTAAAAAAATCATTAAAAATAGCTGCAAATATTTGTATATATACAAATCATACTTTTACTATAAAAGAACTATCTACAGAAAAGTAAGGAACATAGTTATGCCTGACATGACACCTCAAAGAACTGTAAAAGAATTAAATAAATTTATTATTGGACAATTAGAAGCTAAAAAAGCAGTTTCAATTGCTTTAAGGAATAGATGGAGAAGAATGCAATTAGATAAAGAACTAAAAAATGAAGTAACTCCAAAAAATATACTTATGATTGGTCCTACAGGGGTTGGAAAAACTGAAATAGCTAAAAGATTAGCAAAATTATCTAATGCTCCTTTTATTAAAGTAGAAGCTACAAAATTTACAGAAGTAGGATACGTTGGAAAAGAAGTAGATTCAATTATTAGAGAATTAACAGATATTTCAATAAAAATGATTCGAATAAAAACTATAAAAAATAACAAAAAAAAAGTAAAAAAACTAGCAGAAGAAAGAATTCTAGAAGTTTTAGTTCCAGGAGCAAAAGAACATTTAAAAACAAAAAAAGAAAATAAAAATGAAAGACCTTTAAGCACTATACAATCATTTAGAAAAAAACTTAAAGAAGGAAAATTAGATCAAAAAGAAATTGAAATAAACGTTTTAAAATCACCTATGGGAATAGAAATTATGGCTCCTCCAGGAATGGAAGAACTTACAAATCAATTACAATCATTATTTCAAAATTTAAATGGATCAAAAAAAAACATCAGAAAATTAAAAATAAAAGATGCAATGAAACTTTTAATAGAAGAAGAAGCATCAAAACTAGTAAATCCAGAAATATTAAAAAAAGAAGCTATTAATTCAGTTGAAGAAAATGGAATAGTATTTATTGATGAAATTGATAAAATATGCAAAAGAAATAATAGTTCTGGACCAGATATATCAAGAGAAGGTGTACAAAGAGATTTATTACCCTTAGTAGAAGGATGCACAGTATCTACAAAATATGGAACAGTAAAAACTGATCATATTTTATTTATTACATCTGGAGCTTTTCAAATATCTTCTCCTTCAGATTTAATACCTGAATTACAAGGAAGATTACCTATCCGAGTAGAACTAAAAGCACTAACAATAGATGATTTTGAAAAAATTTTAACAAAACCTAAAGCATCTATAACTATGCAATATAAAGCTTTAATGAAAACAGAAAACGTAAAAATAAACTTTACAAAAAAAGGTATTAGAAAAATAGCTGAAATATCATGGAAAGTTAATGAAAGTATGGAAAATATTGGAGCAAGAAGATTATATACAGTTTTAGAACAACTAATGGAAGATATTTCTTTTAATGCTAGTGAAAAAAAAGGGAAAAAAATTATTATTGATGAAAAATACGTAAATAAACATTTAAATAAACTAAAATCTAAAGAAAATCTTAACCAATTTATTTTATAATATAAAAAAAATAAAAATTTTTAAAAAACTATATTTTAAAAATAATAAAATTTTATATAAAAATTTATAAATAAAAAATATTATATATTTTAATGTTAAATATTAATATATAAATAAAATTATATATTAATATTTAAATAATATAAAAAATATAAATTAAAATATTTTTATTAAAAAAATTTAATTTTTTTCAGGAAATATATGACTAAATGGATTAAAGCAGAAATAAAAAAAATAAAAAATTGTAAAAAAAATCTTATTAAAATAATTTTAAAAGCACCTATTAATAAATTTATAGCAGGACAATTTTCTAAAATATTAATTAAAAATAAAAAAAATAAAAAAAATATTCAAAGAGCATATTCATTTGTAAATCCGCCTAGCTCTTCAAAAATAGAATTTTATATAACATTAATTAAAAAAGGAAAAATGAGTTCAGAATTAGCTATTTTAAATAAAAAATCAACATTATTTATTACAAAAAATTCTTACGGATTTTTTACTTTAAAAGAAATAAAACCATCTAAAATATTATGGATGTTTTCAACTGGAACTGCAATTGGACCATATTTTTCTATTTTACAAGAACAAAAAGATACTAAAAAATTCAAAAAAATAATTTTAATTCATTCAGTACGTTATTTTTCTGATTTAAAATATTTAAACAAAATAAAAAAAATACAAAAAAAATATAAAAAAAAACTAATTATATTAATTACAATAAGTAGAGAAAAAAAAGAAAATTTCTTTCATGGAAGAATTACTAATTTATTTTTAAAAAAAACTTTTGAAAAACATACAAAAACTAAAATGAATAAAAAAAATTCTCATGTTATGTTATGCGGAAATCCTAACATGGTAAAAGAAATGTTTAATTTATTAAAAAAACATAAAAAAATGACAAAAAACCTAAGATCAAAACCTGGAAATATAACAAGAGAAAATTATTGGTAAAAATTTATTAAAAAACACTTAATTTATTTATAAAAATTAAATTATTTAAATTTAAAAAATTTATAAAAAAATATATTCTATATAAATTCAAAACAGAGCACAAAATAATTTTTTTAAAATGTACTCTGTTATTTTATTTTTTATAAAATTTTATAAAATAATTTATTTAAAAAAATAAGTATATTTTACATTTGGAAGATGATCTTTAGATAAAATAAATACAGCGCGCATTCCAAAACGAGAATAATCTGAACTATCAGAATTATCGTCTAACTGACCTAAATGAGTAAAATACATTACTATTAATCTAATATATCCATCTGGCAATTTTGTAATTACATAATTCATATGCGAATTATTTGGATAAAATTTATTAAATTCAGGTTTTTCACTTAAAAAAATTTTATGTGCATTGAGTAAAACTTTTCCATTAACATAATTAGAAATTAATTGTCTATCTTCTAAATTTGGAAAAAATCTTTTTAAATTATTTAAAATTGCACATTTAGAATGTTTATATACATAATGATTTTCAAACTTAAAATTTGATGTAGAATCATATATATCAAAATCTGAAGATAAATTTTTAGTTTTAATTAAATTCAAATATTTTTTTTGTAAATTATATAATAATGATTTAGAACTATCATAATCATTTACTTGATTGAAATCTTTCCAGTTAATATTAACTAAATCAGAACTAATAATATCATCACAAACATCATCTTTAGAATCATTCGGAGTCATTTCAGATAATTTTTCTTTTAAACTGTTTAAATAATCTTCTATAGTAGAATTATCGTCTAAATTATCATCTATTTCATTATAAACTTTTTTATAAATACCTAAATTTTTTAAATAAATATTTGAATTTAAATTATTTAAAAATTTTTTATTATTATTTATATGAAAAGAATTTTTTTTATTTTTTAAAAAAACGTTTTTTTTATTATCTAAATTAAAATGTTTTTTTTTATTAAACAAAAATTTATTAATAAAACTTTTAAAAAATATATTTCTTAATTTTAAATTTTTATTTATATTATTTGATTCAAATTGAAAAGATTTAAAAGAAATAAGATTATTTTTTATGTTATTAGTACGTATATGATTTGTATGATTTTTTTTTGAAGAACTAGAATTTATTCTTTTTTTAGAATAAATATAATCTGTTTTTTTAAGATTGAAAACAGAAATCATATTTTTATCCTTTTTCGGAATACTTACAAATTTTATAAAATAATTAAATTAATTTAAATTTTTTTATTTAAATTAATATTAACAGTTGAAAAAATTATCAAAAATAATTTTTTAAGAAAAAAATATCAAAAAAATATAAATAATAAATATATAAATTAATAAATAAAATTTTTTATAAAAATTTTTGTTATATTATATCATAACGAAATTTAAAAAAAGAAATAAAAAAAAGAAAATGAAAAAAACAAAAATTAAAATTATTTTATTAAAAAAAAAAAATAAATTAAAATTATATCAAATAGATTTAATAAAAAAAAAAAAATAAATTCATTATCTATTAATTTTCTATCCAAATCAATTAATTTTAGAAGAAAATATACAAAAAAAAAAGAAATTATTAATCGAGCAATCAGAATAAAAAATAAAAAAAAAATAACTGTATTAGATGCAACAGCAGGATTAGGAAAAGATTCTTTTATTTTAGCTTCTTTAGGATACAAAGTTTTTATGATAGAAAAAAATAAAACTATTTATAAATTACTATCAAATGGATTAAAAAGAGCAAAAAAAGATAAAAAAATAGGAAAATGGATAAAAAAAAGAATGATTTTATTTCACAATGATAGTTTTAAAATATTCAAAAAAAAAAAAATAATCGCAGATGTTATTTATTTAGATCCTATGTTTATAAAAAAAAAAAAATCTCTTCCTAAAAAAGATTTATTTTTTTTAAGAATTTTATTAAAAAAAAATAAAAATAAAAAATGTTTATTACCTTCAGCAATTAAAGCAGCTAAAACAAAAGTAGTTGTAAAAAGATTTATTAAAGCTCCATTTTTATCTAACAAAAAACCAAATCACATTATTTATGGAAAAAAAATTAGATTTGATATTTATTATAAAGATAAAAAAAACATATATTAATAATCATATTTTATTAATAGAATAAAAATTAAACAAGACGTTAACATAAAATTAATTACACAAAAAACTCCACTCCAACCCCAATAAAACCAAAAAAATCCACCTATACTTCCAAATAAACTTGAACCTAAATAATAAAAAAAAAAGTATAAAGAAGAAATTTCAACTTGATATTTTTTTGATAAAAAACTTATCCAACTACTAGTAGTAGAATGAACTAAAAAAAATCCAGATGTAAAACAAAATAAACCAAAAATTATTAAAAATAAAAAATTATAATATGTTAAAAAAATTCCTAAAATCATTAAAAAAAAAGAACCTATTAATAAATTTATTTTACCGTATTTTTTAGATAAAAAACTAGCTTTTGGAGAAAAATATACTCCTATTAAATATATAAGTGATAAAAAAGAAATAAAAACAGAATTTAAAGAAAAAGGTTTAATGATTAATCTATATCCAATATAATTAAATAAAGTAACAAAACTTCCCATTAAAAAAAAACCAATTAAAAACAAAAAAATACATAATTTTGTTTGAAATGATTTATAAAGATTTTTTAATAAAATTTTAAAATTTAAAACAGAAATTGTAAAATTTTTAGAAGAAGGTAAATTTAAAAAAAATAAAAATGAAATAAACAAAGAAAAAAAACCAATTAAAATAAAAACTAAATTCCAAGAAAAATATTTTATAATAATATTACTAACTAATCTTCCAAAAAAACCACCAATGGTATTTCCGCTAATATATAAACCAATACAAAGAGGTAAAATACTAATTTCAACTTCTTCACTTAAATAAATAATCGCAATAGAAGTAATTCCACTCAAAGAAAATCCAATTAACGATCGAAGAAAAACAATTTCAAACCAATTCTTAGAAAACGAACATATAATTGTTAATAAAGAAGCTAAAAACAAGGATACAAACATAACTTGTTTTCTTCCTATACAATTTGAAATAGAAGCAATAAATAAAGTACCTAATGCCATAGAAATAGTAGAAACAGATAAAGCTAAACTACTTTGAAAAGGAGTTAAATAAAAAATTTTTGAAAAAATAGGTAAAATAGGTTGAATAGAATATAAAATAGAAAAAGCAGAAAAACCAGCTAAAAACAAAGAAAAAATAGTTTTATAAAAATCTGTAGTATTTTTTTTTATATATTTATTATTAATTTTTTTATGAATAAAAACACGATTATTATTTTTTAACATATATAATATAATCCAAATATCAGAATAAATATATATTTAACATATTTTAAAAGAAAAAAAATATAAAACAAAAAAAAAAAAAAAAATTAAAAATAAAAAAAAAAAAAGAAAAAAATAAGAAAAATAAATAATTAAAAATAAAATTAATAATATATTATTCCATCATATACATGTTGAGCAGAACCAAGCATATATATTAAATTTTTATTTTTATTAAATAAAATTTTTAATGTTCCACCTAATAAATCTACCTTAACTTTATGAAATAACTTTTTTTGTTTAATTCCAACTATAACTGCAGCGCAAGCTCCACTTCCACAAGATTGAGTTTCTCCTACATCTCTTTCAAAAACTCTTAAAAGTATATGATTTTTACTTAATATTTGCATAAAACTAACATTTACTTTATTAGGAAAAAAATAATGATTCTCTAAAATAGAACCTATTTTATTAATTTCACATTTATTGATATCTTTTACAATTAAAACACAATGTGGATTACCTAATGAAACAACTCCAAAAAAATATTTTTTTTTATTAATATATAAAGAATAAAAAGATTTTTCAAAATTACTTAAAAAAGGAATACATTTTGGATTAAATTCTGGACTACCCATATTAACTAATACATTATTATTATTTTTTATTGTTAAAGTAATAATTCTATTCTTCGTACTTACTTTAATTTTTTTATTTTTGATTAATTTTTTTTTAAAAACAAATCTAGCAAAACATCTTGCACCATTCCCGCACTGTTCTACCTCTAATCCATTTGAATTAAAAATACGATAATTAAAATTTGTATTTTTAAATATTGGATTTTCTACTATAAGTAATTGATCAAATCCAACTCCAGTATTTCTATTAGAAAATTTTTGTATTAATTTTTTTGTAAAAAAAAATTTTTGAGTTAAAGTTTCAACTAACATAAAATCATTTTTTAACCCATGCATTTTAGAAAAATATAATTTTTTTAAATTTTTCATATAAAATTCACTTTATAAAAAAAAATATTAATTCTAATATATATATAAAAATTTTTATAATAAATTATTTATAAAAAAATAAAATTTAAATTATATAAAAATTTATAAAATTAAAAATAAAATGGTTAAAAAATATTATGTTAAAAAAAAAAATACTAACAACAAAAAAATTTCATATTTTAGTTAATAAATTAATACTTAAAATAGAAAAAAAATTAGATAAATATAATGGAAAATTAAATATTGATTATGAATCGTATAATAAAATACTAAAAATTAATATAAAATATAAAAATGAAATGATAATAAGTAGACAAGAATTCTTAAAACAAATTTGGATAGCTACAAAATATAAAGGATATTATTTTAAATATAAAAATAAAAAATGGATATGTAAAAAAAATAATATTGAAATAAAAAAATTTTTAAATAATTTTTTTAAAAAACACATAAAAGAGAATATTTTTTGTTAAATTTTAAAAAAAATTATATATTTTTTTTTTTATTTTTTTTATTTTTTTCGGCGAAAGAGGATTTGAACCTCTGACCTACTGGTCCCAAACCAGTTGCGCTACCAAACTGCGCTATTCGCCGATAATAAAAAATTTTAAATTAATTTGCTCTTAAATAAAAAATTAAAAAAAAAAAAAAAAATAAGAAAAAGAAAAAAAAAAGAAAATATAATATTTTTTTAAAATGGGGTGGCTAATGGGACTTGAACCCATGACAACTGGAATCACAATCCAGGACTCTACCAACTGAGCTATAGCCACCAAAAATTTTAATTATTTATTAATAATATTATAAAATAAAAAATTTATCAATATAAACAAAATTTATATTTTTATATACCTAAAAAAAATATTACCTGAAATTTTTATTTTTAATAATAATATTTTTTTTAATAAATTTAAAATTTATTTTTTTATTAGAATTTACAATAATTAATATTTAAAATTTATATTTATTTTAAAAAATTTAAAATAATTAATGTTAATAAAAAATTATAAATTAAAAAAAAAAAGCGCTTTAGAATCATCTAATTAATTTTTTAATATATTTTATAATTTAAAATATTAATTTTATGAACGTTTCATCATATCAAAAAATTCATTATTTGTTTTAGTCATAGATAATTTATTAATTAAAAATTCCATTGCATCGATTTCAGACATAGGATGAATAATTTTTCTTAAAATCCACATTTTTTGTAATTCACTTATTGATGTTAATAATTCCTCTTTTCTTGTACCAGAACGATTATAATCAATTGCTGGAAAAACTCTTTTTTCTGCAATTTTTCTAGATAAAGGAAGTTCCATATTCCCTGTTCCTTTAAATTCTTCATAAATTACTTCGTCCATTTTTGAACCAGTATCAATCAATGCGGTCGCAATTATTGTTAAACTTCCTCCTTCTTTTACATTTCTTGCAGCTCCAAAAAATCTTTTTGGTCTATGTAATGCATTAGCATCAACACCCCCTGTTAATACTTTTCCAGAAGATGGAACAACAGTATTATATGCACGAGCTAATCTAGTAATTGAATCTAGTAAAATAATCACATCTTTTTTATGTTCAACTAATCTTTTAGCTTTTTCAATAACCATTTCAGCTACTTGAACATGGCGAGAAGCGGGTTCATCAAAAGTAGATGCAATAACTTCTCCTTTTACTAATTTTTGCATTTCTGTAACTTCTTCAGGTCGTTCATCAATTAATAAAACCATTAATAAACATTCAGGATGATTATAAGCTATACTTTGTGCAATATTCTGCAATAACATAGTTTTTCCAGCTTTAGGAGGAGCTACAATTAGACCTCTTTGACCTCTTCCTATAGGAGATGCTAAATCTAATACTCGAGTTGTTAAATCTTCTGTAGATCCATTTCCACGCTCCATTCTTAAACGAGAATTAGCATGTGAAGGAGTTAAATTTTCAAATAAAATTTTATTTCTTGAATTTTCAGGTTGATCATAATTTACTTTATTAACTTTTAATAAAGCAAAATATCTTTCTCCTTTTTTAGGAGGTCTTATTTTTCCTAAAATAGTATCTCCAGTTCTTAAATTAAACCTTCTAATCTGACTAGGAGAAACATATATATCATCAGATCCAGCTAAATAAGAACTGTCTGAAGATCTTAAAAAACCAAAACCATCCTGTAATATTTCAAGAACTCCATCTCCAAAAATATCTTTTCCAATTTTTATACGTTTTTTTAAAATAGAAAAAATAATATCCTGTTTTCTCATACGAGCGAGATTTTTTAACCCCATATTTTCGCCAAGTATAATTAATTTAGAAAACAATGTATTTTTAAGATTAGTAAGATTCATAATGGTGGGTTTCTTAATAAAAATCGAGGTAATTACTATTCGAAATATTCATTAAATTTAAAAAAATTATATTTATTTTAAAATTAATACTCATTAAAAAATTATTTATTAATAAAAAATTTTAAAAAATTTTTTATAACTATTATTTAATATATTTATCTAGAAAAAATTTCAAATCTTCTTTAGAAAGAAAACCTGTTTTTATTTTTAAAACTTTATTATTTTTAAATAATATTAAAGTAGGTATACTTTGAATAGAATATTTTAAAGCAGTATTCGAATTTTTTTCAATATCTACTTTTACAATTTCTAAATTATTAATATATTCATTTTGAATTTTTTTTAAATTTACAGATAAAGATCTACATGGAGCGCACCAATTTGCCCAAAAATCTACTAAAATGTACTTTTTACAATTTAAAATATAATCTTTAAAATTTTTATCTGTTAAATGTTGAATATTTTTATTCATATATAAAATCTCTATAAAATTTTAAATTTATTAATCTACTTAATACTATTGAAATATTTTAAAAAATATTAACAAAAAAAAAGTATAAAAAATTATTTAATTTAATTGAATTTTTTTCATATTCTTCATATATTTTCTTAACTTTCTTCCAATTTTTTCAACTGGATGATAATAAATTTTGTCATTAATTTTTTTTAAAACAATATTATCAATTCTTTCACATGAACGAATTTCATCTAAATTTTCATTTCTTAAATGAGAAATAGAATTTTTTAATAAAGGAACAGCACTATTAGAAAATAAATAATTTCCATACTCTGCAGTATCTGATATAACTAAATTCATTTCAAACAATTTTTTTCTAGAAATAGTATTCGCAATTAATGGTAATTCATGTAAAGATTCATAATAAGCAGATTCTTTACAAATTCCAGCTTCTAACATAGTTTCAAATGCTAATTCAATTCCTGATTTTAATATAGAAATCATGAATATTCCACGTTCAAAATATTCTTTTTCTTGAATTTTTTTATTATAATTAGGAGAATTTTCAAATAAAGAATTTTTTGTTTCTTTTCTCCAAAATAATAATTTCTTATCTTTATTATTCCAATCTCGAATCATTTTTTTAGAAAAAGTTCCTGAAAGTATATCATCCATATGTTTTCTAAAAAGAGGTTTGAAAATTGTTTTAAAATATTCGGATAATTCATAAGATTTAATTTTAGATTCATTAGACAATCGATCCATCATCAAAGTAATGCCTCCATGTTTTAAAGATTCAGTCATAACTTCCCAACCATTTTGTATAAATTTTCCAGAATATCCTTTATCATAACCTTGATTAATTAAATATTCATAATAAACAATAGAACTAGATTGTAATAAACCACATAAAATAGTTTGTTCACCCATTAAATCAGATTTTACTTCAGCTGAAAATGAAGAATATAATACTCCAGCTTTATGTGAACCAATAGAATAAGCCCATGCTTTAGCATATTCTATACCATTTTTAAAAATATTATTTTTTTTATGAACTGAAATTAATGCAGGAACTCCAAAACCTCTCTTATACTCTTCACGAACTTCAGTTCCTGGACATTTTGGAGCTACCATAATCACAGTAATATCTGGACGAATTACAGTTCCCATTTCTACTATATTAAATCCATGAGAATATCCTAAAACAGAATTTTTTTTCATTAAAAGTTGTAATTTTTTTATTACATCTTTATGTTGTTTATCTGGAGTTAAATTAATTACTAAATCTGCATTTGGAATAAGAGATTCATATGTATCACATACAAAATTATTATTTACAGCTCTAACCCAAGAAATATTTTTTTTTAATATGCTACTTTTTTTAAGAGCATAAGATACATCTAATCCTGAATCTCTCATATTTAAACCTTGATTTAAACCTTGAGAACCGCATCCTACTATAACTATTTTTTTGTTTTTTAATATTCTTAGTTTATTTTTAAAACGAGATTTTTTTATTAATATACAATCTTTTAATTCTTTATTTTTTTCACGAAAATTTAACTGATTAAAATAATTTAACATATTAAATAAATACTCCACTATTAATAAAAATTATTATATTAAAATTTTTTTTAAAAAAATTTATAAAATATTAAATTTTTATAAAAAATTTAAATTTCTTAACTTATCTTGATCTCTAATAGCACCTTTATCTGCACTAGTTGCAAAAAAAGAATAAAATTTTAAAGCAGATGATATTTTTCTTTTTCTTTTATTAGGTGTAAAAGGTTTATTTCTTTTATCTTGTTCATTCATTCTTTTAATTATTTCTTTTTTTGAAATTAATAATCTAATAATTCTTTTAGGAATATTAATATCAATTAAATCACCATTTTTAACTAAAGAAATTAAGCCTTTATTTGCTGCTTCCGGAGATATATGCCCTATAGAAAGACCTGAAGTTCCTCCAGAAAATCTTCCATCTGTTATTAATGCACATTTTTTTCCTAAACCTACAGATTTTAAATATGTTGTAGGATACAACATTTCTTGCATTCCTGGACCACCTTTTGGTCCTTCATACCGAATAACAATTACATCACCAGAATGAACTTTTTTATTTAATATTGCAAATGAAGCATCTTCTTGAGATTCATAAACTTTTGCTGGACCTTTAAAAATATGTAATTTTTTACTTACTCCAGCAGTTTTTATAATACTTCCATTTAAAGCTAAATTTCCATATAAAACAGCTAATCCTCCATCTTTACTATATGCATTCTCAACTGAACGAATACAACCACTATTTCTATTTAAATCTAAATTTTTCCAACGAAATGATTGAGAAAAAGCTTTTTTAGTTCTTAAACCCATAGGACCAGCTAAAAACATTTTTTTTATTTTTTTATTTTTATTTAATAAAATATCATATTTACTACACATTTCATTTAATGTTAAACCAAAAACATTTTTTGTCATAGAATATATCAATTTTTTTTTATTTAATTCAGATAAAATTGAAAAAACACCTCCCGCACGATGTACATCTTCCATATGATATAAAGAAGTACTAGGAGAAACTTTACATAAATGAGGAATTTTTTTAGATAAAATATCTACATCTTTAATACTAAAATTTATCTTTCCTTCTTGAGCTGCAGCTAATAAATGTAAAATAGTATTTGTAGATCCACCCATTGCTATATCTAAAGACATAGCATTTAAAAAAGATTTTCTATTTGCAATTTTTCTAGGTAATAAAGAAATATCATTATCTTCATAAAATTTTTTAGAAATTTTTACAATTAATTTAGCTCCCTTTAAGAATAATTTTTTTCTATCAATATGTGTAGCTAAAAGCGTCCCATTTCCAGGTATAGATAAACCTAATGCTTCAATTAAACAATTCATAGAATTAGCAGTAAACATTCCAGAACAAGAACCACAAGTTGGACAAGCATTTTTTTCAATTTTATCTACTTCTAAATCAGAAAATTGAGAATTAGCACCACTCATAATTGCATCTACTAAATCTAATTTAGAACTATTTAAAATATTTTTCTTATGATAATTATTTTTTCCAGCTTCCATTGGTCCACCAGAAACAAATACAGTAGGAATATTTAATCTTAATGCACTCATTAACATCCCAGGAGTAATTTTATCACAATTAGAAATACATATCATAGAATCTACACAATGTGCATTAATCATATATTCTACTGAATCTGAAATTAACTCACGTGAAGGTAATGAATACAACATACCTGAATGACCCATAGCAATTCCATCATCAATTGCAATAGTATTAAATTCTTTTGGAATTCCTCCTTGTTTATATATTTCTTTAGAAATAATATCTGAAACAGATCTTAAATGAATATGTCCAGGAACAAACTCTGTAAAAGAATTTACTACAGCAATAATAGGTTTTCCAAAATCCTGATCTGTCATTCCAGTAGCTCTCCATAAAGCTCTTGCTCCAGCCATATTTCTTCCATGAGTAGTTTTTCTAGAACGATATTCTGGCATATTTTGTATCCATAAAAAATTTTTTAATAAAATTTTATAAAAATTTTTAATTAAAAAAATATTAAATATTATTTTATTAATAATAAATGTTAAAAAATTTATTAAAAAAAATTACAAGGGTGGAGGGAATTGAACCCCCAACAGTCGGTTTTGGAGACCGATGCTCTACCAAATTGAACTACACCCTTATTTAAATAGTTATTATAACTAATTTATATAATATAATTTTAATAAAAAATCAAGTTAATGAAAATTAATTTTTTTTAAATTTTTTAGTAAAAAAAAACAAAATTTAATAATTTATTATACTATAATGTATAATAATATTTAGTATAATTAATTTCGTTTTTTTAATAAAAAAAATTTATTATATACATCTAAAAATTTTTTAAAAAAAAATATAAAAAATTTATTTTATCAAAATTTAATTAAGAGTTAAAAAAATGAAACTTCCTATTTATTTAGATTATGCATCTACAACTCCATTAGATCCATTAGTTGAAAAAAAAATGAGGAATTATTTTACTATAAAAGGAATATTTGGAAATTCTTCCTCTCGATCACATCAATTTGGATGGTCAGCTGAAGAAGCTGTTAATACTTCTAGATATGAAATTTCAAAATTAATTCATGCTGATCCAAGAGAAATTATATTTACTTCTGGAGCAACAGAATCAAATAATTTAGCAATAAAAGGAATTACTTCATTTTATAAAAAAAAAGGAAATCATATAATAACTTGTAAAACCGAACACAAATCAGTATTAGATACATGTAGATATTTAGAAACTAAAAATTTTAAAGTAACATATTTAACACCAAAAAAAAATGGATTAATAGATATAGAAGAATTAAAAAAAAAAATTACTAAAAAAACTATTTTAATTTCTATTATGCATGTAAATAATGAAATAGGAGTAATACAAGATATAAAAAAAATATCTAAAGTTTGTATTTCAAAAAATATTTTTTTTCATGTAGATGCAACACAAAGTGTAGGTAAAATATCTGTCAATATAAAAAAATTAAAAGTAGATTTATTATCTTTTTCTGCTCATAAAATATATGGTCCAAAAGGCATTGGAGTATTATACGTAAAAAGAAAACCAAGAATACGATTAAATCCTCAAATTCATGGAGGTGGTCATGAAAGAGGAATGAGATCTGGAACATTACCTGTACATCAAATTATAGGAATGAGTGAAGCATGTAAAATTGCAAGAAAAAATAAAAAAAAAGATTTCTTAAAAATAAAAAAATTAAGAAATACTTTATGGAAAGGCCTTTCTAAAATTAAAGAAATTTCTTTAAATAGTAATTTAAATTTAAAAATAGGAGTTCCTCATATTTTAAATATAAGTTTTAATTACATTGAAGGAGAATCTTTAATTATGTCTTTAAAAAATATTGGAATTTCTTCTGGATCGGCATGCACTTCAGAAAGTTTAGAACCATCATATGTTTTAAAAGCATTAGGATTAAAAGATGAATTAGCACATAGTTCTATAAGATTTTCTATAGGAAAATTTACATCTATAAAAGAAATTAATTTTACTATTAAACTAATTAAAAAATCTGTAAAAAAATTAAGAAATTTATCACCTTTATGGGAAATGTTTAAACAAGGAATAGATTTAAATAAAGTTAATTGGAAAGAATAAAAAATTTTAATATTTTTATAAATTAATAATTAAATTAGGAGAAATTTTTATGACATATAGTAAAGAAGTAATTGATCATTATGAAAATCCTAGAAATGTTGGTTCATTTAAAAACTCAAAAAGTAAAAAAATAGGAAATGGATTAGTAGGAGCTCCAGCTTGTGGAGATGTTATGAAACTTCAAATAAAAGTAAATAAAAAAGGAATTATTAAAGATGTACGTTTTAAAACATATGGATGTGGTTCAGCTATTGCTTCTAGTTCTTTAATTACAGAATGGATAAAAGGAAAATCAATTAATTCTGCAAATAAAATAAAAAATAAAAATATCGCAAAAAAACTTAGCTTACCTCCAGTCAAAATACATTGTTCAGTTTTAGCTGAAAGTGCAATTAAAGCTGCAATTCAAGATTATAGAAAAAAAAATCAATCTTAACAAATTTTATTTATTTTAAAATAAATATTTTAATATTTTTAAAAATACATTAAAAAAATCATTAAAATTTTAATTCGAGAAAACTTAATGAATTATTTTTCCTATTTTAAATTACCTAAAAGTTTTGAAATTAATAAAAAAAAATTATCTAGAAAATATTATTCTTTACAAAAGAAATATCATCCAGATTTACATCAAAATAGCTCAAAAAAAAAAAAAAGCATTTTTTAAAAAAATGTATTTATATTAATAAATGTTACAAAACATTAAAAAATTCCACAAAAAGAATAAAATATATTTTAAAAATTAATGGATTTAATATTAAAAAAAACAAAGAAAAAATTTGTTTTAATAAAAAATTTTTAAAAAAACAATATAAATATTATAAAAAATTAGAAAAAATTAATAATTCAAAAAACAAAGAAAAAATTGAAAAATTTTATATAAAAATAAATAACTTATTAAAAAAAAATAAAAAAAAAATTAGAATTACACTTTCAAAAAAATTATGGAAAAATTCATTTTTTATTTTTCAAAAAATTATATTTTTAAAAAAAATAAAAGAAAAAATAAAAAATTAATAATTCAAAATTAAAAAAAAATATATATATAAAAAAAAGAAAATAATGAAAAAAAAAAAAAAAAAACTAAAAAAAAAAGAAAAAATAAAAAATTAATAACATAAAAATAATTTATAAAAGTTAATTTTTTAAAAATATAAATATTTTATTTATCTAAAAAAAGAGTTATAAAATGCCTATAATAAAATTTTTACCACATAAAAAATTACTACCAAAAGGAGGTTCTTTTTTTGGAAAAAAAGGAGAATCTATTTTAGATGTAGCATTAAGAAATAATATAAAAATAGAACATGCATGTGAAAAATCTTGTTCTTGTAGTACATGTCACTGTATTATAAAAAAAGGATTTTCTACATTATCAAAAATGAAAGAAAAAGAAGAAGATATCTTAGATAAAGCATGGGGATTAACTGAAAAAAGTAGATTATCTTGTCAAGCAAAATTAGGAAATAAAAATGTTAAAATAAAAATACCTTTGTATACAGCAAATCATATTCAAGAAAATAAAAAAAAATAGATTTTTTTTATTATTTATTTTTATAAATATAAGGATTATTACTATTCTTAAATTCTAAGAAAATAGGAAATCCAAATAAATTTAATTCTAAAGAAAAAAAATTTATTAAATATTTTTTATATGACCGAGATAAATTATTTAATTTATTTCCATGTATTACAATAATTGGTGGATTTATTCCACCAGAATGAGCAAATTTAAGTTTTGATCTACTCTTATTTCCTAAAAATGGAGGTTTTTGTTTTAATACAGCTTTTTTTAATATTTTTGTTAAAAAAGCACTATTAAATCTTTTTTTAGTAAGAAAATACATTTTATTTATTAACTTAAATATTAATTTTCTTAAATTATTTTCAAACAAAAAAGAAATAAAAAGAACTGATAAATTTTTCATAAATCGAAAACGAAAAAAAAATAGTTTTTTAAAATCTGATTTTTCTGATTTAGTTAATAAATCCCACTTATTTACTAAAAAAATTACAGAACGACCAATTTTATTAATTAAATTAAATAAAATTAAATTCTGTTTAGAAATGATTTTTTCTGAAGCATCTATTACTAATATAGATAAATTAGATTTTTTTATAGTAGAGATAGATTTTTTTATAAAAATTTTTTCTAAAGAACTTTTTATTTTTGATTTTTTTCTAATTCCTGAAGTATCAAAAATATTATATTTTTGATTATTATAATATACAGAAACTAAAACTGAATCTCCTGTAGTTCCAGATATTTTAGAAGTAATCACTCTATTTTTATCATTTGCTAATTTATTTATTAAAGTAGATTTTCCAACATTTGGTTTTCCAATAATAGATATATTAATAATATTATTATTTGAATATAAAGATAAATTTTTTGATTTTGAATAATATTTTAATTTAAAAATATTTTTTAAATATATAATCAATTTTTTCTTAAAAATTTCAATATCGTTTAAATTTAAAGCAGAAATTTTAAATACTTTTTTAAATCCTAAACGATAAAAATCATCTATTAAAAATAAATTTTTTGATTTAGAATCAAATTTATTAATTATTAATATAACTTTTTTTTTTGATCTTCTTAATAAATTACAAATTTCTTGATCTTCATATGTTAATCCAATTTTAGCATTTACAATAAAAAATATTATATCGGAATTTTTTATAGCTAAATTATTTTGAAATAATATTTTATCTCTAAAATCTAAATTAGAATTAAAGAATCCAGCAGTATCAATAATATCTATTATAAAATTATCTAAAACAAAAGTAGAAATTTGCCTATCTCGAGTAATACTTTTAAATTTTTTAGAAGTCAGAGATTGTTTTTTTTTAATCAAATTATTAAATAAAGTAGATTTTCCAACATTTTCACAACCAATTAATGAAATAATTAAATTCATTTCTTTCAACCTAAATTTATAAAAATTTCTTTTAATTTATTAAAAATATTTTAGTATTATTTAAATTTCAATATTTCTTAAAAAAGGAATTCCATTTTTATATACAAAAGTATATTTCTTATTTAAATCTATTTTTGAAAGATTTTTTTTCCAAATATCAGAATATTTTTCCCATGGATTACCTTTGATCTTATTTAATATAAAAAAAATATCTTTAGTATAATTCATTTGTAGTTGTAATCGAGCAACATCAAAATATAAAATATTTTTTAAAATTTGATCTTGAAAAAAAGATAAATTATTACATACTTTTATTAGAAAAATAACGTCTTCTTTCTTTAGATCTTTTTGTAATAATTTAAATAATGATAAAATTCCATATACATTTTTATTATTTTTAAAAAAATATTTTAAAGATTTTTTACTACCATAATCAATACTTTTTTTACATAAAATGTAATCAGTTCCATGATTCATTTTAAAAGAATTATATTTTTTAATTGAAATAAATAATCCAGATATAAAAAGAATAAAAATAGAAAGAACTAAAAAAAAATTTTTTTCTAATATTTTTCTTAAATTCATAAAAAATTTTTTATCCTAAAAATAAAAATTTTATAAATATTTATTATAAATATAAAACTTTTTATTTTTAAAAGCAAAATATTTAAAATAAAAAAAAAAGAAATAAAAGTTATAAACATTTTATACACATTTTATAAACATATAAAAAATTTTAAATTTTATAGTTAAAACAGAAATTTTATTAAATATTTTATAAATCTATAAACAAAATATCAATTTTTAATAATAATTTTTTCTTTTTCTTTTTTTATTATTAAAATAATTATAATTAATTAAATATTTATATTAATATTTAATATATATATATTATTTTCTTTTATTCTTTAAATACCAGATTATTTATTATAATATGTAATAAATATATTAATGTAAGGTTAAAAAATTTTTAATGGGAATTAATGAATTTTATGATGTTATTGTTATAGGAGGAGGACATGCTGGAATTGAAGCTTGTTTAGCATCTTCTAGACTTGGTTGTAAAACTCTTCTTATTACACAAAGTATTAAAAATTTAGGTTCTTTATCTTGTAATCCTGCAATTGGAGGAATTGGAAAAAGTCATTTAGTTAAAGAAATTGATGCTTTAGGTGGTTTTATGGGAATTTTTGCTGATCAATCAGGAATACAATTTAGAATTTTAAATAAAAAAAAGGGTTTTGCAGTTCGATCAACCAGAATTCAAGTTGATCGATTAATTTATTCTAAAGTTGTAAAAAGATTTTTGTTTTCTCAAAAAAATTTATATATTTTTAAAAATGAAGTAATAGATTTAATAGTAAAGAAAAATAAAATTATCGGTGTTGTTACTTTAAAAAATTTAAAATTTTTCTCTAAATCGATTATTTTAACTACAGGAACTTTTTTAAATGGAACACTTCATATTGGAAATCTTTCTTTAAATGGAGGAAGATTAAATGATAAATCTTCTATTTTATTAGCTCAAAAATTAAAAAATTTTCCTTTTAAAATTAATCGTTTAAAAACTGGAACACCACCTAGAATTTGTAAAAATAGTATTAATTTTAATAATTTAGAAGAACAAAAAGGTATTTTTCCTTCTCCTTTTTTTTCTTTTTTAAAAAAAAAATTTTTACAACCTAAACAAATTTCTTGTTATATTACTTATACAAATGAAAAAACTCATGAAATAATTTCTAAAAATTTACATTTAAGTGCTATTTATTCTGGAAAAATTATTGGTAAAGGACCAAGATATTGTCCTTCTATAGAAGATAAAATAAAAAAATTTCCTAATAGAACTAGACATCAGATTTTTCTTGAACCAGAAAGTTTAATAAGTAATGTAATTTATCCTAACGGTATTTCTACTAGTTTACCAATCAATATTCAAATTGATTTTTTAAAAACTATTAAAGGTTTTGAAAATATTAAAATTTTAAAACCTGGTTATGCAGTAGAATATGATTATTTTGATCCTAAAGATTTAAATTTAACTCTTGAATCAAAATTTTTTAAAGGTTTTTTTTTAGCAGGTCAAATAAATGGAACTACAGGTTATGAAGAAGCTGCAGCTCAAGGAATTATTTCTGGAATAAATGCAGCTTTTCATGTTTTAGGAAAAAAATATTGGTATCCTAGAAGAGATCAAGCTTATATAGGAGTTTTAATTGATGATTTATGTACTAAAGGTATAACAGAACCATATAGAATTTTTACTTCTAGAGCAGAACATCGATTATTTTTAAGAGAGGATAATGCAGATTTAAGATTAACTAAAATTGGAAAAAAATTAGGGTTAATTGATAATTTAAGATGGAATAGATATCAAGAAAAATGTATAAATATTAAAAATGAAAAAAAAATAATAAAATCTATTATTATTAAACCTAATAGTTTTTTTTCTAAAAAATTCAATTCATATTTTTTAGATCCTATATCTTGTTCAACAACTTTAGAAGATATTTTAAAAAGACCTAAAGTTACTATAAAAAAATTAATTAATTTAAAAATTTATCAATCAAAAATTTTAAATGATGATGAATCTTTAAAACAATTAGAAATTCAAATAAAATATCAAGGTTATATAAATCGTCAAAATAAAGAAATAAAAAAATATATTAAATATGAAAAAATGTTTTTATCTCATAATATAAATTATAATAATATTTATGGTTTATCTAAAGAAGTAATTTCAATATTAAATATATATAAACCTTCTTCAATTGGACAAGCTTCTCGAATTTCTGGAATTACTCCTGCAGCGATATCAATATTACTTATATATCTTAAAAAAAAATCTTTAATTAAATAAATAATTTTTAAAAAAAAATAATATATATAATATATTTAAGTGATATAATAAAAATATTTTTCTTTCATTTTTTCTTTTTAAATTTAATTTAATTTTAAAAAATTATTTTTTTTAGTTAATTAAATTTTTAAATATATTATATTAATGAATTTTAAATTAATTATTTCTTAAATTAATTTAAATTGTATTAAAAGGTTATAATCATAATGTTTTCTAAGATTATATTTAATCCTCAAAAATATATTAATCATCATTTACATAATTTTCAGTTAGATTTAAAAACGTTAAAAATTTTAAATTTTCAAGATACTGGAAAAAATTTTTTTGTTTTAAATCTTGATTCTATTTTTTTTTCCTTTTTTTTAGGTTTTGTTTTTTTATCTTTTTTTTATTTTTCTTCTAGAAAATTAAGTTTAAAATCTCCAAAAAATTTTCAATTAATTATTGAAATTTTTATAAATTTTATAAATAAAAATATTAAAGAAATATGCCCTAAAAATAAAAATTTTTTGATTGCTCCATTATCTTTAACTATTTTTTGTTGGATAATTTTAATGAATTTAATGGATTTATTACCTATTGATATTATTCCTTTTTTTTGCAAAATTTTTTTTAATATTTCTAATGTAAAAATAGTGCCTTCAACAGATATAAATATTGTTTTATCTATGTCTTTTGGAGTATTTTTTTTAATTTTATTCTATAGTATTTTAAATAAAGGTTTAATTGGTTTTTTAAAAAGTTTATTTTTTCAGCCTTTTAATCATTTTTTTTTCCTTTTTTTTAATTTTTTTTTAGAATCTATTTCTCTTCTTTCTAAACCTATTTCTTTAGGTTTAAGATTATTTGGGAATATGTATTCAGGAGAAATGATTTTTATATTAATTTCTGCTTTTCTTCCATGGTGGCTTCAATGGATTTTAAGTGTTCCATGGGCTATATTTCATATTTTAGTAGTTTTTTTACAAGCTTTTATTTTTATGGTTTTAACAATTATTTATCTTTCTTTAGCAACAGAAAAACACTAATTTTTTATTAAATTTAAATTGTTAATTTTAAAGGTTTTAAAAATGAATAATATTGATATGAATTATATATATTTAGCAGCATCAATTATGATTGGTTTAGGTTCTATTGGAGCAGCTATTGGGATTGGTATATTAGGAGGAAAATTTTTGGAAGGAGCGGCTAGACAACCTGACTCAATTCCTGTTCTTAGATCTCAATTTTTTATTGTTATGGGATTAGTAGATGCTATTCCAATGATTACAGTAGGTTTAGGTTTATATATGATTTTTGGTTCTTCTTAATTTTAAAAAAAAAGAAATAAAAAAATTCAAATTTTTTTATTTTTTTATTTAATTTTTTAAATTTTTTTAAAAATAATTTTTAAGGAAATATAAACTTTTTATGAATATAAATGCTACTATTTTTGGACAATTAATTTCTTTTTTTATTTTTGTTTTATTTTGTATGAAATTTATATGGCCTCCTATAATAAAAGTAATTAAAGATAGAAAAAAAAAAATAAAAAATTCAATGTTAATATTAAATCAAGAAAAAAAAAGAATATCTAAAAAAAAAATAAAAGTATCTTTAAAACTTAAAAAAGCTAAAAAAAAATATTTTGAAATTATTCAAAAAGCAAATTTAGAAAAAGATTTAATTATAAAAAATGCTATAAAAAAAGCTTTATTAAAGAAAAATAAAATTTTGAATAGTTCTCGTATAGAAATTTCTATTGAAAAGAAAAAAGCAGAGCGATATTTAAAAGATAATGTGATTTTATTAGCAATTCAAATATCTGAATTAATTTTAAAGGAAAATATTAATAAGAATTATAATAATAAGGTTATTGATCAATTAGTTATGGATTTTAAAGGTTTAAATTATGATAAATTTTAAAGATATTTCTTATTCTTATGCAAAAGCTATCTTTGAAATTGCTTTAAAAAAAAAAAAGGTTAATCGTGTAAAACATTTTTTATTTCTTTTATCTAAAATTTCTATTCAAAATAATATGAGATTTATTTGTTCTGGATATTTAAATCCTATGGAATCGTATAACACTTTTAAATTTTTATTAAATGGTTTTAAAATTAAATCTTATGAAAAAAATTTTTTAAAGATTTTATCTTATAACAAAAGGTTATTTTTGTTATCTAATATTTTTAAAGAATTTAATTTTTTAAAAAAAAATAATAAAAATATTATTAAAGTAATTTTAAAATCTTCTTATTTAATAAATGATTTACAAAAAAAAATAATATTAAAGTTTTTAGAAAAATGGTCATTTAAAAAAATTCATTTAAAATTTTTTATTGATAAGAGTTTAATTAATGGATTTGTAATATTTTTTCCTAATTTTACTATTGATTATTCTATTAAAAATGATTTAAAGTGTTTAATTAATTTTTTAAAAAAATAAGAGAATAATAATGCAGATAAATTCTGTAGAAATTAGTAATATAATAAAAGAAAGAATTTTGGATTTTAAAGTTAATAAACGTATATATAGTGAAGGAAAAGTTATTTCTGTAATGGATGGTATTATTAGAGTTTATGGATTATATAATGCTATGCAAGGAGAAATGTTACTTTTATCTAAAAATAAATATGCTATTGCTTTAAATTTAGAAAAAGATATTTTAGGAGCTGTTGTTTTAGGTCCTTATGATGATATTTATGAAGGAATGAAAGTTAGATGTACAGGAAAAGTTTTAGAAATTCCAGTAGGAAATAATTTTTTAGGACGTGTTGTTAATGCTCTTGGTGTTCCAATTGATGGTAAAGGTTCTATTTCTAATGATGGTTATTTACCTATAGAAAATTCAGCTCCTAAAGTTATAGATCGTGAAACTGTTAATGAGCCTATTCAAACAGGTTATATATCTGTTGATTCAATGATTCCTATTGGAAAAGGACAAAGAGAATTAATTATTGGAGATCGTAAAACAGGGAAAACTTCTCTTGCTATTGATATTATCATTAATCAAAAAAATTTAGGTGTAAAATCTATTTATGTTGCTATTGGTCAAAAATTATCTACTATATACAATATTGTTCAAGCTTTAGATAATTATAATGCTTTAAATAATACTATTGTTGTTGTTGCTTCTGCTTCTGAATCTGCGTCTTTACAATATATTTCTCCTTATTCTGGTTGTTCTTTAGGTGAATATTTTCGTAATAAAGGAGAAGATGCTTTAATTATTTATGATGATTTATCTAAACATGCTATATCATATCGTCAAATTTCTCTTTTGTTAAGAAGACCTCCTGGAAGAGAAGCTTTTCCTGGGGATATATTTTATTTACATTCTAGATTATTAGAAAGATCATCTAAAGTAAATAAAGAATATATTTTTAAGAAAACTAATGGAGTAATAAAAAATAAATTTGGTTCTTTAACGGCTCTTCCTATTGTAGAAACTCAATTAGGAGATATTTCTGCATTTATTCCAACAAATATTATTTCTATTACAGATGGTCAATTATTTCTAGAATCTAATTTGTTTTATTCAGGTATACGTCCAGCAATTAATTTAGGAGTTTCTGTTTCTCGTATAGGAAGTTCAGCACAAAGCGAAATAATTAAAAAATTATCTTCTGGAATTAGAACTTCTTTAGCTCAATATCAAGAATTGAAGTCATTTTCTAAATTTTCTTCAGATTTAGATATTAATACAAAAAATCAGTTAAATTTTGGTAAAAAAATTATTGAATTATTAAAACAAAAACAATATAAACCCTATTCTATCGGAGAACAATCGATTTTATTATTTTTAATTACAAAAAAAATTATTAATAATATTTCTTTTAAAGAATTAAATTCTTTTCGAAAAAATATTCTTGTTTATGCTAAAAAAAAACATTTTTCTTTATTAAATAATATTAATAGATTTGGGAAGTATAATTTAAAAATAAAAAAAAAATTATATAATTTAATAAATTTATTTCAAAAAATTTATTATTAAATTAATTTTAATTTATAATTATATTTTATTTTTTAAGGGTTTTATTTATGATTAATAAAAAAGAAATAAAAGATAAAATAAATAGTATTCAGAGTACTAAAAAAATTACTCAAGCTATGGAAATGATTTCAATTATTAAAATAAAAAAATTACAATTAGAATCAGAAAAAATAACTCCTTTTTTAAATATTTTAACAAAAGTTGTTAAAAATTTATTTTTTTTGTCTCAAATAAAAAAAGAAAAAAACATTTTTTTTGTTAAAAAAAATATTAATAAAATTTTATTTATTATAATTTTGTCAACTAAAGGATTATGTGGATCTTTAAATGGAAATTTGTTTAAGAAATTTTTTTATTATTTTAATAATTTTGTTAAAAAAAAAACTCAATTTGAAATAATTATATTAGGAAAAAAAAATAAAATTTTTTTAAAAACATTTAAAAAAAATATTTCAATTTTTAATACTATTTTTTATAAAAATTTTAATATTACAAATGTTTTTGAATTTTCAAAAAATTTATTAAAAAAATATCAATTAAATAAAATTAATGAAATATTTATAATTTTTAATAAATTTAAAAATAAAACAAATTATTTACCAACAATAGAAAAATTATTACCTTTTGAATGTTTTAAAAAAAATTCTAAAAAATTTTTTAAAAGTTGGGATTATATTTATGAATCTAATTCATATTTATTACATAAAAAAATTTTATATAAATTTTTTAAAATGAAATTATATAATTGTATTTTAGAAAATTTAATATGTGAGAATTCTTCTCGAATGTTAGTTATGAAAAATGCTACAGAAAGTAGTTCTAATATAGTTAAGGAATTGAAATTTACTTATAATAAAGCAAGACAATATAATATTACTCAGGAATTAATTGAAATAATTTCAGGGGCATCTGCAGTTTTAATGGATTAAAAAAAATTTAAATTAAGGTATATAAATATGTTTTCTGGGAAAATTGTTCAAATTATTGGTCCTATTATTGATGTAAGTTTTCCTAAAGGAAATTTGCCTAAAATTTATCATATATTAAAAGTTAAAAATAAAAATAAATCGTTAATTTTAGAAGTACAACAACATTTAGGATCAGGAGTGGTTCGTTCAATTGCTATGGGTTCTTCTGATGGCATAAAAAGAGGGATGTTAGTTAATAATTTAAAACATTGTATTAAAGTTCCAGTAGGAAAGTGTACTTTAGGAAGAATTATTAATGTTTTAGGTAAACCTATTGATAATAAAGGTCCAATATTTAATAAAAAAAATTTATTAAATAAAGAATATCGAGAAATTTATCAATCACCCCCTTTATATACAGAACAATCTAATAATCATGAAATTTTAGAAACTGGAATTAAAGTAATTGATTTGATTTGTCCTTTTTCAAAAGGAGGAAAAATTGGTTTATTTGGTGGAGCTGGAGTAGGAAAAACAGTAAATATGATGGAATTAATCAGAAATATTGCTGTTAAGCATTCAGGATATTCTGTTTTTACTGGAGTAGGTGAAAGAGTAAGAGAAGGAAATGATTTTTATCATGAAATGAGATATTCAAAAGTATTAGATAAAGTTTCATTAGTTTATGGACAAATGAATGAATCTCCTGGAAATCGATTTAGAGTTGCATATACTGGATTAACTTTAGCAGAAAAATTTCGAGATGAAGGAAAAGATGTTCTTTTTTTTATTGATAATATATATCGATATATATTAGCCGGAACAGAAGTATCTTCATTATTAGGAAGAGTACCTTCTGCAGTAGGATATCAACCTACTTTATCTGAAGAAATAGGATTTTTACAAGAACGTATTGCATCTACTAGAACTGGATCTATTACCTCTGTTCAAGCAGTTTATGTTCCTGCAGATGATTTTACTGATCCTTCTCCAGTCGCAACTTTTTCACATTTAGATTCAACTATTACATTAAGTAGAAGTATTTCATCTTTAGGTATTTATCCTGCAATAGATCCTTTAAATTCTACTAGTAGTAATTTAAATTCTAATATTGTAGGAAAAGAACATTATGAAGTTTCTCAAAAAATAAAATTTATTTTGCAAAAATATGAAGAATTAAAAGATATTATTTCTATATTAGGTATGGATGAATTATCTGAAAATGATAAATTAATAGTTTTAAGAGCTAGAAAAATCCAAAAATTTTTATCTCAACCTTTTTTTGTTGCAGAAGTTTTCACTGGTTTTTCTGGAAAGTATGTTTCTTTAAAAGAAACTATTTTTGGTTTTAAAGGTATTTTAAATGGAGATTATGATCATATACCTGAAAAATTTTTTTATATGGTTGGTTCTATTCAAGATGTTATAAAAAATTTTGAAAGAAAATAAATGTTAATAATTAAATAATTTAGGATATTTTTTATGGGTTTAAATTTAAATATTGTATCTTTGAAGAATTATATTTTTTTTAAAGATATTAAAAGTGTAAAAGTTCCTGGATTAAAAGGTTATTTAAGTATTTATATAAATCATACTCCATTATTAACTTTTTTAAAATCTGGTTTAATAAATATTATTAAAAATAATAATTTTAAAAAAAATATTTATATTTCTAAAGGTATTTTAGAAATAAAATATAATATTATTAATATAATAGCTGATTTTTTTATAGATATTAAAAAATTAGATAAAAAAATGTTAATGAATAAAAAAACATATTTGAAAAAAAAATGTAATAGAATTTATGATGTTAATAAATTAAAAAAAATTAATAAAAAATATAAGGATGTTATAAGTAAAATACAATTTATTAATAAATTAAAAAAAAATAAAAAATATAATTTTTAAAAAAATATGAAATTAATAAATTTATTAAGGTTTTTTAGCGGCAGTGTAATATATTTTCTGCCGCTATTTTTTTATAAATGGCATTATTTTTTAATATTTTTAAAATTTATTAAAAATCTATATTTTCTGCTTTTAGTGCATTATTTTGAATAAATTTTTTTCTTGGTTCTACTGAATCTCCCATTAGAATACTAAACATTTTATCTGCTTGATATGCATCTTTAATTTTAACCTGTAACATTCTTCTTGTTTTAGGATTCATCGTTGTTTTCCATAATTGAGAAGGGTTCATTTCACCTAATCCTTTATATCTTTGTATTGTAGATTTTTTTGATTTTTTTATTATCCAAATAATAATTTTTTTTATGTTTTTTACTTTTTTTTTGTTATTTTTTTGTATAACATATGTTTTATTATTTAAAAAATATTGAAAATTTTTATAAATATAACAAATTTTTTTATAAATTTTACTTTGAAAAAATTTATATTTAATACAATATTTTTTTTTATTTCCATGTATTTTTTTTAATATATAAATATCAAAATATTTTAAATTTTTATTTTTTTTAATTTTGTAAGAATATATTAAATTATTTTTATATTTTTTATTTAATTTTGAAATAAGTTTTATTGTCCAAAATTTTATTTTTTCTTTGTTTTTTAAATTTTTTATTATTTTACTTATTATTAATTTATAAAAAATTTTTAAAAATAATTCAGAATATTTTTTTTTAATAAGATTTTTTAGTTTTAAATATTCATATATTATATTTTTAAATTTTTCTTTATTTTTATAATTATATTTCTTTTTTTTACTTATTATTTTTATATCTTGTAATGCGTATTTTGTTTGATATTTTTTCATAGAAATATAATTTTTTATATATTTCTCTTTTTTCCCTTTTTTTATTTTATAAAGTGGAGGTTGAGCAATATAAACATATCCTTTTTTAATTATTTCTGGCATATATCTATAAAAAAAAGTTAATAATAAAGTTCTTATATGTGATCCATCTATATCTGCATCTGTCATAATAATAATACTGTGATATCGAAGTTTTTTTAAATCATAGTTTTCTTTTCCTATACCACATCCTAAAGCTGTAATAATTGATGTTACTTCTTGTGAAGAAAGCATTTTTTCAAAAGTAGATTTTTCTACGTTTAATATTTTACCTTTTAATGGTAAAATAGCTTGATTTTTTCTATTTCTTCCTTGTTTTGCAGATCCTCCTGCTGAATCTCCTTCTACTAAATAAATTTCAGAAAATATTGGATTTTTTTCTTGACAATCTGAAAGTTTTCCAGGTAAACCAGATAATTCTAAAGCACTTTTTTTTTTAGTTATTTCTCTTGCTTTTTTAGCTGCTTCTCTTGCAGTAGCAGATTCTATAATTTTATTAATTATTATTTTCGTATCATTTGGATTTTCTAATAAAAAATTAATTAAATGTTCATGTATTAATGATTCAATTACTGATTTTACTTCAGATGATACGAGTTTTTCTTTTGTTTGTGAAGAAAATTTAGGGTCATTAATTTTTATAGAAACAACAGCAATTAATCCTTCTCTAACATCATCCCCTATAATATTTATTTTATTTCTTTTATTATAAGATTCTTTTTCAATATAATTATTTATAGTTCGAGTTAATGCTGATTTAAATCCTGATAAATGACTTCCTCCTTCTTTTTGAGGAATATTATTTGTATAACATAATATTTTCTCTTTTAAAGAATTATTCCATTTCATTGCTAATTCAATTGTGATGTTATTTTTTTTAGCATAAAAATAAAAATATTTTAAATGTATAAATTTATTTTTCTTATTTATATGTTTTATAAATTCTTTTATTCCTCCTTGATGATAATATTTTTTTTTAGTTTTATTTATTTTATTTATTAAATAAATAGAAATATTTGGATTTAAAAAAGATAATTCTTTTAATCTATTTGAAATAATATTATATTCAAATTTTATAATGTTATTAAATATTTTACAGTTTGGCCAAAATCTTATTTTAGTTCCTGTATTTTTACTTTTACCAATTATTAATAAATTACTTTTTTTGTATCCATTTGAATATAATTGTTGATATATTTTTTTATTTCTATAAATTTTTAATTCTAATTTCGAAGATAATGCGTTTACTACAGATATTCCTACTCCATGTAAACCTCCAGAAATTTTATAAGAATTATCATCAAATTTTCCTCCTGCATGAAGCATTGTCATAATTACTTCAGATGCAGGTATTCCTTCTTCTGAATGTATATCTACAGGTATACCTCTTCCATTATCTTCTACTGAAATAGAATTATCTTTATACATAGATACAATAATTTTATTACAATATCCAGCTAATGCTTCATCTATAGAATTATCTACAACTTCAAAAACCATATGATGTAATCCTGTTCCATCATCTGTGTCTCCTATATACATTCCTGGACGTCTTTTTACTGCTTCTAAACCTTTTAATATTTTTATGTTTGATGAAGTATAATTGTTTTTCATTTTTGCTCTGTTATAAATTTTTATAATTTATCTTAAATATAAAAAATTTTTATATAATATTATTATTTTTAATTTCGATTAGATATATAAAGGTAAAATAATATATTTAAGTTCTTTTTTTTCTTTTACTTCAATTTGTAAACATTGAACGTTTTCGTCTAAAATTAAATAAATAAAATTATACTTTAATACATTTAATACATCTAATAAATAATTTATGTTAACAGATAATTTTATTTTTTTAGAGTAGTTATATTTTATTTGAAATTTATATTGAGCTTTTTCTTCATGATTACTAGAAGTGATAATACATAAATTTTTTTTAAATTTTAAGTATATTCCTTTAATTTGTTCATGTACTAAAATGGAAACATGAGATAAAGCTTTTTTAAATTTATTTTTATTTATTTTAATAATATATTTTTTTTTTTGAATTAAAATATGATCTAATTTTGGAAATTGGCTGTTTACTAATTTTGAAGTAAAAATATTTTTTTTAAAATAAATTTGAATAATTTTTTTATTAAACAAAATTTTTATTGGTTTTTTTTTGTTTTTTAATAGTTTATTTAATTCAATAGTTGATTTTCTTGGTAGAATTATAGAAAATATTGGAAAATTATTTTTTTTTTTTTTTTTAAAAATAGACATTCTATGTCCATTAGTTGCTATAGATCGAATGTAGTTTTTTTTAAATTCTAAAAAAGTTCCATTAAGATAAGGTCTTACATCATTAATAGGCATTGAAAAAAAAGTGTATTTTAGCATATTTTTTAAAATATTTTGATTTATATAAAATTTTATAAGATTTTTATTTTTTTTAAAATATGGAAATTTTTTTGCTGAAATAGTTAATAAATAAAATTTACTATTTTTTGCAAAAATATATAATTTTTTTTTAATTAATTTAATTTTAATTAATAAAGTATCAGAAATTATTCGAAATATTTCTAATATTTTTTTTCCTGATACAGTAATTTTTCCTTTTATGTATTTATATTTATTAGAAATTTTATAAATTAATTCAATTTCTGTATTTGTAGCAGTGATTAAAATATTTTTTTTATTTACTTCTATTAAGATATTTCCTAAAATTTCATTAGAACTTTTTTTAGTTATTAATGAATTAATTTTTTGTAATGGTTTAATAATTTTTTTTTTTTCAATAGTAAATTTCATAATTTTTATAGAGATATTTTTTTAATTAAATATAAATAATCTTTTTTAACAAAAAGATTTTTTTTACATAGTTTTTTTATTTTTTTACATGAATATAAAATAGTTGTATGTTGTTTTTTATTAAATGCATAACTAATTTCTTTTAAACTATGTTTAGTAATTTCTCTAGTTATACTTATAGCTATTTGTCTAGGTAAAACAAGTGAATGAAATTTTTTTTTTGAAATTAAATCAGATTTTTTAATTTTGTAATATTTTGATACAATTTTTTGAATTTTTTTTATAGTTATTTTTTTTTTTTTAAAAAATAAATAATCTTTTAAAATATTTTTTATATCTTTTAATAAAAAATTTTTTTTATATAAATCTATGTTAGCTTTTATTTTATTTAATACACCATCCATTTCTCTTATATTAGAATTTAAATTTTTTATTAAAAACTTTTTTATTTTTTTATTTAAATATATTTTTTTTTCTTTTAATTTTTTTTCTAAAATCTTTTTTTTTGTTTTTTTTTTTAAAGAATTAATACAAATACTTAAACCTCCATCTAATCTTGATTGTAATCTTTTTTGAATATTTTTTATTTTTGTTGGATAACAATTTGCAGTAAATATAACTTGTTTTTTATTTTCTATTAAATGATTTAATGTATGAAAAAGTTCTTCTTGTGATCTTTTTTTATTTGAAAAAAATTGAATATCATCTATAATTAAAATTTGTGTAGATCGATATTTTTTTTTAAATTCTTCAATACAATTTTGTTTAATTGAATTTACCATTTTTTGAACAAAATTTTCTGAATTTATAATAATTATTTTAAATTTATTTTTTTTTAAGAGAGAATTTCTTATTGCATAAATTAAATGTGTTTTTCCTGATCCTGTTTTTCCGTATATAAATAACGGATTATATTTTTTTCCTAAATTTTTTGAAATATTATAAGCGATATTATATACTAATTTATTTTCATTACCGATAATAAAGTTTTTAAAAGTATATTTTTGATTTTTATTAGAAAATAAATTTTTATTTTTTAAAAGATTTTTTTTAATATTTTTTTTTTTAGAATATTTACATATAATTCTTATTTTTTTTTTTATAGCTAGTTTTAAATGAATTTTTTTATAATTAGAATATTTTTTAATTAAATTGTAAATTTTAATAAAATATTTTTCTTTAATCCAGTCTAAAAAAAATTTGTTAGGTGTATAAAGAGTTAATTGGTTTTTTTTTATTTTTAGTTTTAATGGAAATATCCACATATTAAATTCATTAGTTGACAATTTTTGTTTAAAATAACAAAGACATTTTTTCCATGCTAAAATAAACATTTAATTATACTCCATAGATAATAAAAATATATTTTATTATTAAACGTATTAATTTTTTTTAACATATTTTATATTATTTATAGATCAAAATATAAAATTTTGTTAAATTATAATTTATAAAATTTTTTTTAATAAATTTTTTTAATATAAAAAAATTATTATTAACTTTTAAATGTATTTAAAATTTATTAATTTTTTAGGTTTTTTCTATTATGAAAAGAACTTTTCAACCTTCAGTTTTAAAAAGAAATCGTATGCATGGATTTCGATCAAGAATGTCTACTAAAAATGGACGACATATTTTATCTCGTAGAAGATCTAAATCTCGTTTTTTTTTAACTATTTCTTCTAAATAATTTAAATTGTGTTTATGATAATAAAATTTTCTTTTAAAAAAAAGTTAAAGTTATTAACTTCTTTACAATATAAAAATGTTTTTAAAAATTCTTATCAAGTTCGATTTAAAAAGATTATTATACTTGGTTGTAAAAATTATATTAATTATCCTAGATTAGGAATTTCAATTAAAAAAAAAGATGTAAAAAAATCTTATCAAAGGAATTATTTAAAAAGATTGATTAGAGAATTTTTTCGTTTACATAAAGAAAATTTTCTTTTAATGGATTTCATTGTAATTGTTAAAAAAAAATTTTCTCGATTAGAAAATCGAATATTTTTAAGAAATTTAAAATATTTGTGGTCAAGATATTATTTTTAATAAAAAATTTAAAAATTTTTAAAGCAATTATGTTTAATGATAGATTAAAATTAGATTAAATATTTTTCTAATTTTTCTCTATTTTAAATATAATATTTTAAAAAAAAATAGTATTATTATTTTAAATTTTTAAAATTAAATAACAAAATAAAACTATAAGAGAATATAAAATGTCTGTTCAACGTATTTTTTTAATTTTTGTTTTTTTTTTAGCTTCTTTTTTTTTATGGAAATCTTGGAATAATAAAAATTATTTTCATTTTAATGATTCTATTGTTCATTCCCATGAAAATAATTATTTTAATAATTTAGATTATAAAAATAGTAAAAATTCAATAAATATTAAAACAGATGTTTATAATATTATTATTGATAAAAGTACTGGGGATATTAAAGTAGTTGATTTATTAAAATATAAAAATAAGCAAGGTTCTTCAGAAAATTTTCCTTTATTAAGAACTTCTCAAGATTATGTATATAATGTTCATGGTGGATTAATAGATGTTACACATGATGATGGAAAAAAAGATAATTATATATTAAAATTTCAATCTGATAAAAATTTGTATGAATTATTACCAAATCAAGAAAAATTAATTGTTCCATTAAAATTTATTGGAAAAGATGGAGTTCAATATAAAAAAATATTTACATTTACTCGTGGAAAATATGATGTTTCAGTAAAATATAAAATTATTAATTTAACTAAAAAAAATATTTTTTTAAATATGTTTGGAGAAATTATTCAAACTTTTGTTTCACCTGAAGAACAAAATTTTTTTAATAATTTTCCTAAGTCTTATAGAGGAACAGCTTATTCTGCTTTTGATATGAGATATAAAAAATATTCTTTTTATTCAATTTCTAAAAAAAGAAATTTATTTAAAGAGACGAGTTCTGGTTGGATTGCTATGTTACAAAAATATTTTGTTACTGCTTGGATTCCTCCTCAAAATATTGGAATAAATACTTTTTATACAAAAAATGTTAATTCTGATACAGCAGTTATTGGTTATCGAACTTCTAATGTTTCGGTACCTAAATATTCAACTTATGAATTTAATTCAGTATTATGGATGGGTCCAGAAATTCAAAAAGAAATGTCTAAAATTGCTCCAAATTTAGATTTAACTGTAGATTATGGATGTCTTTGGTTTTTATCTCAACCATTATTTAAAATTTTAAGTTTTGTAAATAAAATTATTGGAAATTGGGGTTTTTCTATTATATTTTTAACAATTGTTATTCGTACAGTACTTAGTCCATTAAGTAAATCACAATATTTTTCTGTATCTAAATTAAAATCTTTAAAACCAGAATTAGAATATTTAAAAAATAAATATAAAAATGATAAAGAGAAAATGAGTAAAAAAATATTAGAACTTTATAAAAAAGAAAATATTAGTCCTTTTTCAGGATTTTTAGCTCTAATTTTTCAAACGCCTATTTTTTTATCTTTTTATTATATGCTTTCTAATTCTATTGAATTAAGACATTCCCCTTTTATTTTTTGGATACATGATTTATCTAGTTATGATCCGTTTTATGTTCTTCCTTTGTTGATGGGAATTACTGTTTTTATTATGCATAAAATTTCTTCTGAAAATAACGATGTTGAAACTATTATAGGAAAAATACAAGAAGCATTTTCTTATATCATACCAGTATTATTTGTAACATTTTTTTTATTTTTTCCTTCCGGATTAGTTTTATATTATATTGTTAGCAACATTATTAGTATTATACAACAAAAATTTATTTATAAAACTGCAAGGAATTAATTTAAAAATTTTTTATTAAAAATATTTAAATTATATTTAAAATTTATTATATATTAAAATATACCGTTAATTTTTATGTTTAAATTTTATGTTTGATACAATCATTTCACAAATTACTCCTCCAGGAATTGGCGGAGTTTATATTATAAGAATTTCTGGAAAAAAATCTTATTTAGTTTCTAAATGTGTGTTAGGAAAATTATTAAAACCTAGATATGCTACTTATTTAAAATTTTTAGATGTTAATAAAGAAATTCTTGATCAAGGAATTGCAATTTGGTATCCTTCTCCTAAATCTTTTACAGGGGAAGATGTTCTTGAATTACAAGGACATGGAAATAATTTTATAGCTAATTTATTATTAAAGAGAATTTTAAAAATACCTAATATTAGATTAGCTAATCCTGGAGAATTTTCTAAAAGAGCTTTTTTAAATAAAAAAATAGATTTAATTCAAGCTGAAGCAATATCTGATTTAATTAATGCTAATTCTGAAGCTTCAGTTAAAGCATCTTTAAAATCATTAAATGGTGATTTTTCTAAAAATATTTTTAAAATAGTTTCAAAAATAAAAAAATTTAGAGTTTTTTTAGAAGCAAAATTAAATTTTTCTGAAGAAGATATAGAAATTAATATAAGAAAAAATGTTTTAAAAAAAATTATAAAAATTATTTCTTATTTAAAAGATATTTTATTTATTTCAAATAATGGAATTTTATTAAAAGAGGGAATTAAAGTAGTAATTGCTGGATTTCCAAATTCAGGAAAATCAAGTTTATTTAATTTATTATCTAAAAAAAAATCTTCTATTGTTACTAATATTAAAGGAACTACAAGAGATTTAATTAAAAATAACATATATTTTAATAAAAATTTAATAAAATTAGTTGATACTGCAGGTTTTCGGGAAACTAAAGATAAAATAGAAAAAATTGGAATAAATTTAGCAAAAAAAGAAATAAATAAAGCTAATATATTATTTTTTTTAATAGATATTAATAAAAATAAAAAAGAACAATTAAATGATTTTTTTAATTTTATAAAAAATATTTCTTCTAAAATACATATTTTATTGATTTTAAATAAAATTGATTTAACTAATTTAAATTCTAAAATTACTCAATTTAATAAAATTGATTCGATTTATCTTTCAATAAAAAAAAAAATTGGTTTAAATATTTTTTATAAATATTTTAAAAATACTTTAAAAAAATTTAATAATTTCTCTAACGAAAGTGTATTTATATCTAGACAAAGACATATAGAAGAAATAAAATTAGCAATAAATGAAATGTTGTTAGCAAAATCTGAATGGAAAGATAATGAGAATTATGAAATATTAGCGTATTTTTTAAAAAATACTCAAAATTATTTAAACAAAATTACTGGATTAATTAGTTCTGATGATATTTTAAATGATATTTTTTCTAATTTTTGTATTGGAAAATAATTTTAAAAAATTTTTTTTTTAAAATTTTAAATGCCCGAAGGCGGAATTGAACCACCGACACGGGGATTTTCAGTCCCCTGCTCTACCGACTGAGCTATTCGGGCTTTTTAAAATATAGTAAAACATTAAATGTAATATCTTGTCAATATTTTTTATTAATTATTTAATAATAATTAAAAAAAATACAATTTTTTTTTAGACCTTGAAAGTTTTAATTATCATCCCTATATTAATTAATAGATGTATATTTATATTTAAAAAAATATATTTATTAAAAAATAAAAATTTTAAAGAATAATTTTGTATTAAAAGGAAAATTTTAAAAAATGAAAATACGCCCTTTACATGATCGTATTGTTATAAAACGCCAAGAAGTAGAATCTAAATCTGCAGGTGGAATTGTTTTAACTGGTTCAGCAGCTAATAAATCTACTCGTGGAAAAGTATTAGCTGTAGGTAATGGAAGAATTTTAGATAATGGTAAAATAAAAAAATTAGATGTAAAAGTAAACGATATAGTTATTTTTAATGAAGGTTATGGAGCTAAGATAGAAAAAATTAATAATGAAGAAGTTTTAATTTTAAATGAAAGTGATATTTTAGCAATAATAGAATCATAATATTTTTTTCATTAAAAAAAAATTATTTAAGGAAATAAAAAATGGCAGCTAAAGATGTGAAATTTGGTAACGAAGCTCGTACAAAAATGCTTCGTGGAGTGAATATATTAGCAGATGCAGTAAAAGTAACTTTAGGACCAAAAGGGAGAAATGTAGTTTTAGATAAATCTTTTGGAGCACCTAGTATTACAAAAGATGGAGTTTCAGTTGCAAGAGAAATAGAATTAGAAGACAAATTTGAGAATATGGGTGCACAAATGGTTAAAGAAGTAGCATCAAAAGCAAATGATGTTGCTGGAGATGGAACTACTACAGCTACTTTACTAGCTCAGTCAATTGTGAACGAAGGTTTAAAAGCAGTAGCAGCTGGAATGAATCCAATGGATTTAAAAAGAGGAATTGATAAAGCTGTTATTCAAGCAGTAAAAGAATTAAAAAAATTATCTGTTCCATGTTCAAATTCTAAAGCTATTACTCAAGTAGGAACTATTTCAGCTAATGCTGATGAAACAGTAGGATCTTTAATTTCTGAAGCTATGGAAAAAGTTGGAAATGATGGAGTAATTACTGTAGAAGAAGGTACTGGTTTAGAAGATGAATTAGAAGTAGTAAAAGGAATGCAATTTGATAGAGGTTATTTGTCTCCTTATTTTATTAATAAAACTGAAACAGGAATTGTAGAATTAGATAATCCTTATATATTAATGGCAGATAAGAAAATTTCTAATATAAGAGAATTGTTACCTGTATTAGAAGCAGTTGCGAAATCAGGAAAACCTTTATTAATTATTTCTGAAGATTTAGAAGGTGAAGCTTTAGCAACTCTTGTTGTAAATTCGATGAGAGGAATTGTTAAAATTGCTGCAGTTAAAGCTCCTGGTTTTGGAGATAGAAGAAAAGCAATGCTACAAGATATTTCAATATTAACTTCTGGAACAGTTATTTCTGAAGATTTAGCTATGGATTTAGAAAAAACTACTTTAGAAGATTTAGGTCAAGCTAAAAGAGTGGTTATTACAAAAGATTCTACAACTATTATTGGTGGTTTAGGAAAAAAATCGGATATAAAAGAACGAATTTTAAATATTCGTCAACAAATAATAGATTCAACTTCAGATTACGATAAAGAAAAATTAAATGAAAGATTAGCAAAATTATCTGGTGGAGTTGCTGTATTAAAAGTAGGAGCAGCTACAGAAGTTGAAATGAAAGAGAAAAAAGCACGTGTAGAAGACGCTTTACATGCTACTCGAGCAGCTGTAGAAGAAGGAGTTGTTGCTGGAGGAGGTGTTGCTTTAGTTCGTGTAGCAGCAAAAATATCTACTATGATCGGAGAAAATGAAGATCAAAATGTAGGAATTAGAGTTGCTTTAAGATCTATGGAAGCTCCTTTGCGTCAAATTGTTGAAAATTCTGGAGAAGAACCATCAGTTGTTACAAATAATGTAAAAGATGGTAAAAGAAATTATGGATATAATGCAGCTACTGATCAATATGGAGATATGATTAATTTTGGAATATTAGATCCTACTAAAGTAACTCGATCAGCTCTTCAATATGCAGCTTCTGTTGCAGGTTTAATGATTACTACAGAATGTATGGTTACTGATTCTCCTAAAGAAGATAAATCTTCTGATATGCCTTCTCCATCTTCAGGTGGAATGGGTGGAATGAACGGGATGATGTAATTTTTTAAATCATTAGTAATATTTTTTTATAAATTTAATAATTTTTAAAATATTTTTATTTTTTTCCCTTAAATTTTTAATTAAGGGAAAGAAAAAATTTTTAAAAAAATTCTTTATTAATTAAATTAAAACAAATATATGTCAAAAAATTATTCAATAAATATGTTTAAACCTGGTTTAAAAGTAATTATTTTTAAAGAACCATGTATTATTAAAAGCAGTTTTTTTGTAAAACCAGGAAAAGGTCAAGCTTTTTCTCGTTTAAAATTTAAAAGTCTTCTTTCTGGAAAGATAGTTGAAACTACTTTTAAATCTACTGATCGTTTAGAAAAAGCTGAAATTAAAGATTTAAAAGCAATATATTTATATAACAATCATTCTTTTTGGTATTTTATGGATAATACTAATTTTAATGAAATTATTGTTTCTAAAGATTTATTAAAAAATACAAGATTTTGGTTAATACCTCAATGTAAATGTGTTTTAACAATATGGAAAAAGGAAGTTATTTCAGTTTCTGTAGATAATTTTGTTAATTTAACTGTTATTAAAACTTCTCCATCAATTAAAAAAAATTCTATTAATAATAGTATAAAATTAGCAATCTTAAATACAGGTATATCTGTAAAAGTTCCATATTTTATAAAAAATAACGATCTTATTAAAGTAGATACTAGAACTAGTAAGTATGTTTCTAGAATTAAATAAATTATAGAAAATTAAAATTAAATTAATTAAAAAATAATATATTTTTATTTTTTTATTTTTACATATGATCTATAACTTTTCCAGTAAAAATTCAACCATATACTATTTCCTAATTTCATCCTGTCAATAATTCTTTCTCCTAATAATTCATGTAATTTTTGATAATTTAAATTTGATAACATACCTGTTGATTTTTTAGATGCTGAACGTCTATCTATAATTTGATGAATAATAATTTTTTCATACTCTGAAGATTTTTGAATACCAATTTCATCAATTATAAGTAAATCTATTTTACTGATTTTATCTATTAATAAAGATTCACTAGATTCATTATTTTTATTAAATGTATTTTTTATTTTGGACATTAAATTAGCAATTGTTATAATTAATATTTTTTTTCCATGTAAAATTAAATAATTTCCTATAGCTGAAGCTAGATGATTTTTTCCAGTTCCTGGATTTCCAGAAAATATAAAATTTGAAAAATCTTTTTCAAAATTAATTACATATTTTTTTGAAGAATTTAATACTTTTTCTTGTCCTGGATTAGAGATTTTATAATTTGAAAAAGAACAATTTATATATAGTTTTTGAATTCCTGAATTTTTTAATATTTTTTGCATTTTTAATGCTTTATTTTTTCTTAATATTGATTTTGAAGAAAGATAACCTTGTTTTTTATTCCAATTTAGTAAATCTTTTTCATTTAAAAATTTTGGTTTAACATGAGATGGTATAATAGATTTTATTCGATTTATTAAATATATTGAATTATTCATATATTTAGATCCTTTTTATTTTTAAAATTTTTTCTTTTTTTTATTTTTTTAAATATATTTTATATTCTATTTTTTTTGTTTTTTTTTTTTTTTTAATTATCCAATTTTTAGGAATAATTATTTTTTTTTTATTTCTTTTTTTTTCTATATAAATTATTCCATTTTTCTTTATCCATTTTTTTTTTTCTAATAAAAATATTGATTTTTTTAACAAATAATTATTATTGTAGGGAGGATCAAGAAAAATTATATCGTATTGAAATTTTTTTTTATATAACCATTTTACTGTATTTGCATGAATTACTTTCATTTTTTTTATTTTTAATTTTTTTAAGTTTTTTTTTATATATTGAACATGTTTTTTATTTATTTCTAATGCAGTTACTAATTTTGCATTTCTAGATATTGATTCTATTCCTAAAATTCCACTTCCAGAAAAACAGTCTAAACATTTTGAATTATAAATATATTTTTTTAACCAATTAAATAAAGTTTCTCGAATAAAATTTTTAGTTGGTCGTAGTTCATTTGAATGTTTAATATTTATTTTTTTTCTTTTAAATTTACCACCAATAATATTTAAACTATTTTTTTTAAAACTTTTTTTTTTTTTCATTTTTTTTAAAAGTATTTTATAATTTTATTTTGATATAATAAATATAATTATATAAAATATTTTTTTATAAAAGGATTATATGTCAAAAAATAAAAAAAGTTTTTTTTTTTCTTTTTTAGATAAAATTAACATTTTTAAAAAAAAAAAAAAAATATCTAAAAAAAAAATAAAAGAATTTAAGAATAATGATATCTGTAGTAAAAATTTATCTAAGTTAAATAAAAAAAAATTAAATTTAAAAAAAAAAAATATATTTAAAAATAAATTTTTTTATTTTTTCAAAAAAAAATTTAAAGAAACTAAAGATAGTTTAAAAAATATTTTTAATAATTTTTTTACAAGTAAAAAGTTAAATAAAAAATTTTTAGAAAAAATTAAATCAAAATTATTATCTTGTGATATAAATGTTAAAACTACAGAAAAAATATTAGAAAATTCTATAAGAAATTTAAATAAAGAAGAATTAAAAAATTCAAAATTAGTGTATAATTCAATTATTAATGAAATGAATAAAATTTTAAATAAAGTTAATAAACCAGTTTTTTCAAATAAAAGTCCTAAAATTATTGTTTTAGTTGGAGTAAACGGATCTGGAAAAACTACCACAGTTTTTAAATTAGCTAATTTATATAAAAAGAAAAATAAAAAAGTTTTAGTAGCTGCAGCGGATACTTTTAGAGCTGCTGCAATTGATCAAATTAAAACATTATGTATACAAAATAATATTTCAATTACTTATAAAAAATGTAATTCTGATCCAGCTTCTGTAGTTTATGATGCTGTTAATAAAGCTATTTCAAAAAAATTTGATGTTTTAATTGTTGATACTGCTGGAAGATTACATACTAAAATAAATTTAATGAATGAATTAAAGAAAATTATTACAGTTATTAAAAAAATTAATAAAGTTGGACCTTCAGAAATAATTTTAACTATTGATTCTTGTACTGGTCAAAATGCTTTAGTTCAAACTGAATTATTTAATAAATTTTTAGGAATTACGGGTTTAATATTAACTAAGTTTGATGGTACAGCAAAAGGAGGTATTATTTTTTCAATAACAGATCAGTTTTCTATTCCTATTCGATATATTACTATAGGAGAATCTATAGATGATATTTATTTATTTAATAAAAAAGATTTTGTTGATTCAATATTTAATAATTAATAATTATAAAATATTAAATTTTTAAAAAAATATTTTTTTAAAAATTTTAATAAATTTTATATGATATTTTTTTAATAAATTTAAAAAAAATTTAATATAGTATTAAATTAATAATAATTTTATTTTTAAAAAATTTTATTTAATAAATTATTATTATTAAATATAGGAATAAAAATGATTAATAAAATAAAATATTCTTCAGTTAGTTCATTAAATGTTTTTAGTTCTTTTTTAAAATCTTCAAATTATTTAAAAATTTTATCAGCCAGTGATGAAAAAAAGTTAGCAAAAAAATTTTTTAATAACGGAGATTTAAAGGCTGCTAAAATTTTAATATTATCTCATTTGCGTTTTGTAATACATATAGCGAAAAATTATTCTGGATATGGATTGCCAGAAGCTGATTTAATACAAGAAGGAAATATTGGTTTAATGAAATCTGTTAAAAAATTTAATCCTTATTTAGGAGTAAGATTAGTTTCTTTTTCTGTATATTGGATTAAGTCTGAAATTAATGAATATATTTTAAAAAATTGGAGAATTGTTAAAGTTGCTACAACTAAATCACAAAAAAAATTATTTTTTAATTTAAAAAAAATTAAAAAAAAATTAGATTGGTTTAATAAAAAAGAAATTTCAGATGTAGCTAAAAAATTAGGAGTGAAAAATAAAGATGTTATTGAAATGGAATCAAGAATGTCAGCTAAAGATGTTTTTTTAGACAATTCTTCTAATAATAATGATTATAAAGAAAAAAATAATTTTTATTCTCTTTCGTTTTTAAAAGATAAATTTTCTAATTTTACTAATGTAATTGAAGATGATAATTGGAAAAAATATATAAAAAATAAATTAAACGTTGCTTTGTCATATCTTGATGAAAGAAGTAGAAATATTATTTGTTCTAGATGGTTAAATAAAAATAAAAAAAAAACTCTTAAAAATATAGCTAAAAATTATGGGATATCTGCTGAAAGAGTTCGACAATTAGAAAAAAATGCTATGAAAAAACTACGTTTAACTATAAAAAAATTTAATAAAAAATAATATTTTTTTAAAATTTTTTATATAAAATTTTTTTAAATTATTATATTTATTTTATTAAAATAAAAAATTTATAAATTTATTTTAATTTTATTAAATTTAAAAAAAAAAGATAATATTTATGAATATATTAAATTATATTAGGATTTCCTAGAATTTGGAGTAATAGAAAATTAAAATATGCATAAGAAAATTATTAGTTTAGAAAAATATATAAAAAAAATTATTATTAGTTGGAGAAAAATTAAAAAAAAAGAATTTTATTATACAAAAAAAAATAAAAAAAAATATATTTAAATTTTTTATCAGTAAAAGATTTTTTTTAGTATTATTATTTTTTAACTACTAGTATGATGTTAGGAAATATTCTAAAAAGATTTTTAAATTTAAATAATTTAATTGATATAGATACTTTATTTCATATTTTTAAAAGGGGGGTTTCTTTTAATAAAAAACTAACTTATCTGTTTGAAATTACAAAATGGTTTAATACTAATTATAATTATATTGTTCCAAAATTTAATGAAAATATTAAATTTTTTTATGGAAAAAAATATTAAATAAAATTTATGAAACTTTATTAATTAAAAAAAAATTAAACTTCTATTTTAAGTCTGCTTTCATATTTTTAATTAGGAAAAAATAATTCTTTAAATTTTAATCGTTTAAAGTTATTACTTAAAATTTTAAAAGTATATTAAAAAATTCTTTATTCTTTTTATATGAAAAGAATTAAATGGGTTTAAATAGAAAAAACCTATTTTATATTTAGATTTATTTAAAGAATAAAAAAAAATTATATATTTTTATAATTATTTACAAGGAAAAATTAATTTATTATTAACAACTTATTTTAGAAATGTTAGTCATAATTTAAATTTTATTAACGATCTTTCTATAAATAGATTACATATAGATTTAATATCTGTAGATTATAATTTAAAAAATTTTAATAAAAATTTATTTAAAAATCTTTTTTATCTTTAGGTATGATAAATAGAAAAAATATTTGAAAAATAGATTTATTAAAATATTATAATATTTTAAGAAGTTTAAAATCAACTAGAGAAAAAATTTAGATTAGAACTTCTTGTTCTTTATTACATAAACCTATATATTTGGATAAAAAAAAAACACTTAATCCTAATTTTAAAAGTTATTTTTCTTTTGCTAAATAAAAATGTGATGAATTATTTTTATTAAGTGATGCATTAAAAAGAAATAAAAAAGATTTATTAGAATGATGGATTTTACCTTTGTATTCTAGAAATAATTCTAATAATATGAAAAATAAAAATGTACAAAAAAATTATTAGATATTTCTAAAAAAGATTATAAAAGAAAAAGTACTTATTTTATTCGTTTTAAAAAATAACAGAAAAAATTAAATTTTATCTATTTTTACTTATTACAACTATTAGATCTTTTTCTTAAACTAATAAATTAAGAAATTTAAAATTAAATTTTAAAAATAAAAAAATTAGTAAAAGATATTATCAGTTAAAAATTTTTAAAATTATTAAATAGAATATAAAAAATCAAGAAGATTTAGATATAGATGTTTTAGTTCATTAAGAACTAGAACGTAATGATATGGTAGAATATTTTTAAGAAAATTTAGATAGATTTTTTGTTTACTTATAATAGATAGGATAAAGTTATGAATTAAGATGTTTAAAACCTCCTATTATTTTAAGTGATATTTTTAGAACAAAACCAATAATTATAAATTAAATTAATATACGAAATTGCTTATTAAAAATCCTGTAAAAGGAATGTTAAAGTCTGGTTACAATATTATTGTATTCTTTTTCAAGAGAAAATATATCATATAAAAAAATTTCAAATCAAATTGTTTTAGCATTTAAAGATGAAATTAATGATTTAGAAAAAAATAATATTAATATAATATAAATAAATGAACTAGAATTAAGAGAAGGTTTACTTTTAAGAAATATTGATAAAAAATATCTTTCTTAGGCTATAAATTCTTTTAAATTAAGTGTTTTTTCAGTTAAAGATACTACTTAAATTCATGCAAATATTTGTTATTTTGAATTTAATGATATAATAAAATCTATTTCTAAATTAGATTCTAATTTTATAATTATTAAAACTACTCGTTCTAATATGGAAATATTAAAACGTTTTAAATATTATAAATGTTCCAATAGTATTGGTCCTGGTTTTTATGATATTTATTCTCTAAATATACCAACAAAAAATGATATTTTAAAATTAATTAAATTATCTATAGAATTTGTTTCTTTAAAAAAATTACGGATTAATTAAGATTTTAAATTAAAAACAAGAACATGGATTAAGGTAAAAAAATAATGAATAAAAAAAATTTAGTTTTTTCTACTAAAAAATACGTTTTTTAATTAATAATTCATAATTAATAAGTAAATTTTAGTAAAGTTCTTTTGTTAAAATTTTTATAAAAATAATTAAAGTAATTTATTTTTTTATTATATTAAATATATAAAAATTATTAAAATATTATTTTTTTATAATATAATAAATTTTTCTAAAAATTTTATTATTAGCAGGGTTTAATCCCTACTAATTTTTATAAATATTATGAAAGTTTTATTTAACTGCTTCTTTTAATGTTTTTCCTGAAATAAAAGAAGGAACTTTAGTTGCTAATATTTGAATTTCTTTTCCAGTTTTTGGATTTCTTCCAGTTCTAGCTGCTCTTTTATTTATTTTAAATGTTCCAAATCCAACTAGTTGAACATTTTCTTCTTTTTTTAAAGAATTAGTAATTTCAGAAAGTATAATATCTAATATGTTTTTTGCTTTTATTTTAGAAATTAATGATTTTTTTGAAATAATATCTATTAATTGTGATTTATTCATAATTTTTGTCCTTAATATATTAATTTTTTATTTATAAATATAGATTTTTTAAAATTTTTATAAAAAAAATATTTATTTTTTTAATTGTTTAAATTTTACATTTTAAAATATATGTAATATTTTTTTCATTAATTTTTTTTTTAAAATTTTTATTTTAAGGAAATAATATTTTTATAAAATTTTTTTAAAAATAAAAAATTGATTTTTTATTTTTTTATATATTTTTGTTATTTTTTTATAAATTATTAGAATTTAATAATTCTGACAAATTTGCTGATGCTTCTTCTACACTAATTTGTTTTTTTTGATTTTTATTTTTTTTAGAATTAGGTTTTTTAAATTTTCTTTTAAATAATCTATCTTGATGATATTTATATCCAGTTCCAGCAGGAATTAATCTTCCTACAATAACATTTTCTTTTAATCCTCTTAATTCATCTATTTTTCCAGCTACTGATGATTCAGTTAATACTCTTGTAGTTTCTTGAAAAGATGCAGCAGATATAAAAGATTCTGTGGCAAGAGATGCTTTTGTTATACCTAATAAATCTCTATCATAAGATATTATTTTTTTATTTTGTTTTTTTAGTTTTTTATTAGAAATTCTAATTCTAGAATATTCTATTTGTTCTCCATTTAAAAATGTTGATTCTCCATGATCAATTATTGTTGCTTTTCTTAACATTTGTCTAATTATTGCTTCAATATGTTTATCATTGATTTTTACTCCTTGTAATCTATATACTTCTTGAACTTCATTTACAATATATCTAGTAACAGATTGAATTCCTCTTAATCTTAATATATCATGTGAAGATTCTGGACCATCTGAAATAATATCTCCTTTTTCTACGCGTTCTCCTTCAAAAACGTTTAATTGTCTCCATTTTGGTATCATTTCTTCATAATTTTTTTCTTTATTTAAAGTAGTAATAATTAATCTTCTTTTTCCTTTCGTTTCTTTTCCAAAAGAAATAATTCCACTTTTTTCTGCTAAAATAGCTGGTTCTTTAGGTTTTCTTGCTTCAAATAAATCAGCTACTCTTGGAAGTCCTCCTGTAATATCTTTTGTACTAACAGATTCTTGAGGAACTCTTGCTAATGTATCTCCAGATCTAATTTTCATTCCATTTTTTAATTGAACAATAGTTTTTCCAGGTAAAAAATATTGAGCAGGCATATTTGTTCCAGGAATAAATACTTCTTCTTCTTTATCATTAATAATTTTTAAAGATGGTCTTAAATCTTTTCCAAGAGTTGTTCTTTCAGATATATCTAAAATAATTATAGATGATAATCCAGTTATTTTATCTTTTTTTCTTGTTATACTTTGACCATCTAACATATCTATAAATTTTATATATCCATTCACTTCTGTAATAACTGGAATAGTGTGAGGATCCCATACAGCTACTATTTCTTGAGAATATACTTTTTCTCCATCTTTCTTTTCTAAGATAGCTCCATAAGGAACTTTGTAATTTTCTTTTTTTCTTCCAGAAGAATCAAGTATTTGAAGTTCTACATTTCTTGCTGTTATAACTGTTTTACCTGAAGAATTTATTACGAATTTAGAATTATTTAATTTTATAGTTCCTTCATTTCTTACTTGTATATTAGATTCTGTAGCTGCTCTAGATGCGGCACCTCCAATATGGAAAGTTCTCATAGTTAATTGAGTACCAGGTTCTCCTATAGATTGAGCTGCGATAACTCCGATAGCTTCTCCTTTTTTTACTAATTTTCCTCTTGCAAGATCTCTTCCATAACAGTATGCACATACTCCAAAATTTGTTTCGCAATGTACAATCGAACGAACTTTTATGTTATCAATAGAATTTTTTTCTAAAATATCACAATATTCTTCATTTAAAAGAGTATTTTTTTTTATTAAGATTTTTTTAGAATAATTTTTATATATATTTTTAAGAGATATTCTTCCTAAAACTCTTTCTCTTAAAGGTTCTTTTATATTTCCTCCTTCTATTAAAGTAGTCATTGTTATTCCGTTTTTAGTTTTACAATTTTTTTCAGTGACTACAAGATCTTGAGCAACATCTACTAATCTTCTAGTTAAATAACCTGAATTAGCTGTTTTTAATGCTGTATCTGCTAATCCTTTTCTAGCTCCATGTGTAGAAATAAAATATTGTAAAACGTTTAATCCTTCTCTAAAATTAGCTGTTATTGGTGTTTCTATTATTGATCCATCTGGTTTAGCCATTAATCCTCGCATTCCAGCTAATTGTCTTATTTGAGCTGCTGAACCTCTTGCTCCAGAATCTGCCATAGTAAAAATGCTATTAAATGAAATTTGTTTAGTTTTTTTTCCTTTTTTATCTATAATTTTTTCTATAGATAAATTTTTCATCATTGATTTAGACACTTTTTCATTAGCAGTAGACCAAATATCTATTACTTTATTATATCTTTCTCCAGCTGTTACTAATCCTGATTGAAATTGTTCTTGTATTTCTAATACTTCTATTTCAGCTTCATTAATAATTTTAGATTTGTTTTTAGGAATTTTCATATCTTCAATTCCTACTGAAGATCCTGCTTTAGCTGCATAAGAAAATCCTGTATACATTATTTTATCTGCAAAAATTACTGTTTTTTTAGCTCCTAAAATTCTATAACATTTATTTATCATTGATGATATAGTATTTTTTCTTAATGTTTTATTAACTATAGAAAAAGGTAAACCTTTAGGTACTATCATCCATAAAATTGCTCTTCCTATTGTTGTTTTAGTTATTTTTTTTTTTTTTATTTTTATTCTTTTATTTTTTTTTTCATATTCGGTAATTCTAATTTTTACTATTGAATGTAAATCTACTAACCCTAATTGATATATTTTTTCGGCTTCTTTAGGGCTAGATAAAATCATGTTTTCTCCTTTTCCATTAATTTTTTTTCTAGTCATATAGTACAATCCAAGCACTACGTCTTGTGAAGGAACAATAATTGGTTCTCCATTAGCTGGAGATAATATATTATTAGTAGACATCATTAAATTTTTTGCTTCTATTTGAGCCTCTATTGTTAATGGTATATGTACAGCCATTTGATCTCCATCAAAATCAGCATTATAAGCAGCACATACTAATGGATGTAATTGAATAGCTTTACCTTCAACTAATATTGGTTCAAAAGCTTGTATTCCTAATCTATGTAAAGTAGGTGCTCTATTTAATAAAATAGGATGTTTTTTAATAACTTCATCTAATACATCCCATACAACAGATTCTTCTTTTTCTACCATTTTTTTTGCAGATTTAATAGTATTAGCTAGATTTTTTAATTCTAATTTACCATATATAAACGGTTTAAATAATTCTAAAGCCATTTTTTTTGGTAATCCGCATTGATTAAGTTTAAGATATGGACCTACTGTAATTACTGATCTTCCTGAATAATCTACTCTTTTTCCAAGTAAATTTTGACGAAATCTTCCTTGTTTTCCTTTTATCATATCAGCTAATGATTTTAAAGGTCTCTTATTTGATCCAATTATAGCCCTTCCTCTTCTTCCATTATCTAATAATGCATCTACTGATTCTTGAAGCATTCTTTTTTCATTTCTAATAATTATTTCAGGAGCTGAAAGCTCTAATAATCTTTTTAAACGATTATTTCGATTAATTACTCTTCTATATAAATCGTTTAAATCAGATGTAGCAAATCTTCCTCCATCTAATGGAACTAATGGTCTTAAATCTGGAGGAAGTATTGGAAGAACTGTTAAAATCATCCATTCTGGTTTATTTTTAGATTGAATAAAAGATTCTATTAGTTTTATTCTTTTTGTAGTTTTTTTTTTTTTTGTTTCAGAATTTGTTTTTTTTAACTCTTTTCTTAAACTTTTGCATTTTTTTTTTAAATTAATATTTTTTAATAAAATTTGAATTGCTTCTGCACCCATTTTAGCTTGAAATTCATCTCCATATTTTTCTATTAATTCAATATTTTTTTCTTCATTAAAAACCATTCCTTTTTTTAATTTAGTTGTTCCATTTTTAATAATTACATATGATTCAAAATATAAAACTCGTTCTATATCTCTTAATGGCATATCAAGTAAAAGACCTATTCGAGAAGGTAGTGATTTTAAAAACCATATATGAGCTATTGGAGAAGCTAATTCTATATGTCCCATTCTATCCCTTCTTACTTTGCTTTTTGTAACTTCTACTCCACATTTTTCACATATTACACCTCTATGTTTTAGTCTTTTATATTTTCCACATAAACATTCATAATCTTTTATAGGTCCAAAAATTCTTGAACAAAATAATCCATCTCTTTCAGGTTTAAAAGTTCTGTAGTTTATTGTTTCTGGTTTTTTAACTTCTCCATATGACCAAGATCGTATGATTTCTGGAGAAGATAGAGAGATTTTAATTGCATTAAAATCTTCGGATTTATTTTTTAATTTAATAAATTTAAATAGATCTTTCAAAAATTTTTCCTATTTTATAGTATTATTTTAATTTAAAATTAATTTATTTTTAATTTATTTTTTAATTTTCTAATTCTATATTAATTCCTAAGGAACGAATTTCTTTTATAAGAACGTTAAATGATTCTGGCATTCCAGGTTCCATTTTATGATTTCCATCAATAATATTTTTATACATTTTTGTTCTTCCACTTACATCATCTGATTTTACTGTAAGCATTTCTCTTAATGTATATGATGCTCCATAAGCTTCTAATGCCCATACTTCCATTTCTCCAAATCTTTGTCCTCCAAATTGAGCTTTTCCACCTAAAGGTTGTTGAGTTACTAAACTATATGATCCAGTTGAACGAGCATGCATTTTGTCGTCAACTAAATGATTTAATTTTAATATATACATATATCCTACAGTTATAGGTCTTTCAAATTTTTCTCCTGTTCTTCCATCAAATAAATCAATTTTTCCAGAAGATGGAAAACCTCCAAAATTTAAAAATTTTTTAATTTCTTTTTCTTTTGCTCCATCAAAAACTGGTGTAGAAACTGGTATTCCTTTTTTATAATTTTTTGCTAAACATAATATTTCTTGATCAGAAAATTTTTTAATATTTACTTTTTGTCGTTTATCATAACCAATATTAAATGTTTTTTTCATTAAATTACGTAATTTTTTTATTCTTTTTTCTTTTTTTAATATTTTATTTATTTTTTCTCCAACTCCTTTAGCTGCCATTCCTAGATGAGTTTCTAATATTTGTCCAATATTCATTCTTGAGGGAACTCCTAATGGATTTAATACAATATCTATAGGTTTTCCATTTTTATCATAAGGCATATCTTCTACAGGATTTATTTTAGATATTACTCCTTTATTTCCATGTCTTCCTGCCATTTTGTCTCCAGTTTGAACATATCTTTTTACAGCTAAATATACTTTTACAATTTTTAATATTCCTGGAGATAAATCGTCTCCTTTTTTAATTCTCTTTTTTTTCTCTATAAATTTTTTTTTGAATTTTTTTTTAAGTGAATAATATTGATTTTTTAATTTTTCTATTTCTTTTTTAAAATTATTATTTTTTAATTTTATATAAAACCATTTTTTAAAAGGTATTTTTTTAAATTTTTTATATGAAATTCCTGATTTTATTAAAATTATTTTAATTTGTCTAAATAAGCCTATTTTAAAAATTTTTTTTTCTTCAGAGAGATTTTTTTTAAGTTGTTGAATTTTCATTTCTTCAATTTCTAGAGTTCTTTTATCTTTTTTAATTCCATCTCGAGTAAAAATTTGTACATCTATTACAGTTCCTATTATTCCGTTTGGAACTCTTAAAGAAGTATCTTTTACATCAGATGCTTTTTCTCCAAAAATAGCTCTAAGTAATTTTTCTTCTGGAGTTAATTGAGTTTCTCCCTTAGGTGTTACTTTTCCTACTAAAATATCTCCTCCATTTATTTCTGCTCCAATATAAATAATTCCTGATTCATCTAATTTTAATAAAGATGATTCGCTTATGTTTGGTATATCTGAAGTAATTTCTTCTGAACCTAATTTAGTATCTCTAGAAATACAAGATAATTCTTGAATATGTATACTTGTAAATCTATCTTTTTGAACAACTTGTTCTGATATTAATATTGAATCTTCAAAATTGTATCCATTCCATGGCATAAATGCTACTCTCATATTTTGACCTAAAGCTAATTCTCCAAGATCAGTAGCTGGTCCATCTCCTAATACGTCATTTTTTTTTATTTTATCATTTAAGCTAATACAAGGAATTTGATTAATACATGTGTTTTGATTAGATCTTTTAAATTTAATTAAATGATAAATATCTATTCCAGATTCATTTTTTTTAATTTCTTTTTTATCAACTTTTATAACAATTTTAGATGAATCTACATAATGAATTTTTCCACTTCTTTTAGCAATAACTGTCACTCCTGAATCTATTGCTACTGATCTTTCCATTCCAGTTCCAACTAGTGGTTTTTCTGCTTTTATTACTGGTACTGCTTGTCTTTGCATATTTGCACCCATTAAAGCACGATTAGCATCATCATGTTCTAAAAATGGTATTAAAGAAGCTCCTACAGAAACAATTTGTTGATTAGATATATCCATATAATTAATTTGTTTTTTTTTAAATAAACCAAATTCATTTTTGTATCTACAATTTATTAATTTATTTATTATTTTTTGTTTTTTATTTAATTTTATATTTGCTTGTGCAATAATAAAATTTCCTTCTTCAATTGCAGATAAATATTTTATTTTATTTGTAATATATCCATTTTTTACTTTTCTATATGGAGTTTCTAAAAATCCATATTTATTAGTTCGAGCATATACTGATAAAGAATTTATTAATCCAATATTTGGACCTTCTGGGGTTTCAATTGGACATACTCTACCATAATGAGTAGGATGAACATCTCTTACTTCAAATCCTGCTCTTTCTCTTGTTAATCCTCCAATTCCTAATGCTGAAATTCTTCTTTTATGTGTAATTTCTGAAAGAGGGTTATTTTGATCCATAAATTGAGATAATTGACTAGATCCAAAAAATTCTTTTATTGCTGCTGAAATTGGTTTTGCATTAATCATATCTTTAGGCATTAAAGTATCTACATCACTTATAGATAATCTTTCTTTTACTGCTCTTTCTACTCGAATTAATCCTATTCTAAATTGATTTTCAGTCATTTCTCCTACAGAACGTACTCTTCTATTTCCTAAATGATCTATATCATCTACTTCTCCTTTTCCGTTTCTAATTTTTATTAATTTTTTTATTACATTAACAATATCTTTTTTATTTAAAATATTATTTCCAGAGTGATTTTTTTTCGATAAAGACATATTAAATTTCATTCTTCCTACAGAAGATAAATCATATCTTTCTTCTGAAAAAAAAAGAGATTTAAATAAATTTTTTGCTGCTTCTTTTGTTGGAGGTTCTCCTGGTCTCATCATTCTATAAATTTCTATTAAAGCTTCATTATGATCTTTTGTTAAATCAATATTTAACGTTTCTGAAATATAAGATCCATGATCTAAGTCATTTGTAAATATTGTTTTAATACTATTAATATTGTTTTTTTTTATTTTTTTTATTGCATTTAGAGTAAATTTAGAATTTGCAGAAATTATTATTTTATTTTTATTATCAAAATAATTTTTTAAAGAAACTTTTCCTATAATATATTCAATAGGAACATTTATAGAATTTATTTTGTTTTTTATTAATTTTTTTATGTGTCTTGCTGTTATTCTTTGATTTTTTTTTAAATAAATTTTGTTATTTTTTTGAATTTTAAAAAAAAATATTTCTCCTCTTAATCTTTTTGGAACTAATTTCATTTTTATATTAGAATTATAAAATTTAAAAGAAGTTTTTTTAAAAAATATATTTAATATTTCTTCTGTATTATATCCTAAAGCTTTTAATAAAATTGTTACAGGAAATTTTCTTCTTCTGTCAATTCTAACGAATAGATTATCTTTTGGGTCAAATTCGAAATCTAACCAAGATCCTCTATAAGGAATAATTCTTGCGCTATATAAAATTTTTCCTGAAGAATGAGTTTTTCCTTTATCGCTATCAAAAAATACTCCTGGACTTCGATGTAATTGAGATACAACTACTCTCTCTGTACCATTAATAATAAATGTTCCATTTTTTGTCATTAATGGAATTTCTCCCATATATACTTCTTGTTCTTTTATATCTTTTATTTTTTTATTGGATAACGAATCTTTTTCATATATTATTAAACGTAGTGTTACTCTTAATGGAACAGAATATGTTGTTCCTCTAGTATGACATTCTAAAACATTAAAACTTTTTTTTCCTAATCTATATTTTACATATTGAATTTCAGCATGTTCGTTATAACTTTTAATAGGAAAAACTGATTTTAATGCTGATTCAATTCCATTAGAATTATTTTTTTTTTGATCAATAAATTTTTTAAATGAATCTATTTGAATAGATAACAAGTAAGGAATATCTAAAATTTTTGGATTTTTTCCAAAATCTTTTCTAATTCTTTTTTTTTCTGTATAAGAATAAACCATTTTATTTCTCTATTTATAAAAGTTTTATTTGTGAAATTTTTATAACTTTTTTAAAAATTTTAAATAAAATTTATTAGTTTTATATTTTTATATAAAAATTTTATAAAAGAGCTGGTGATTTTTTTCACCAGCTTTATTTTTTAGAAAAAATATTATTAAAAATAATTAATATTTTTTTTATTTAATTTCTACTTCAGCTCCCGCTGTTTCTAAAGTTTTCTTTAAAGATTCTGATTCTTCTTTATTAACTTTTTCTTTTAAAAGAACTGGTGCAGATTCTACTAAATCTTTGGCTTCTTTTAATCCTAAAGTAGTTAAACTTCTAACTGCTCTTATTACAGAAACTTTATTTTTTCCTATAGATTTAATATGAACATCAAATTCTGTTTTTTCAATTTTTTTTTCTATTTTTGGAATAGTATTGTTTACAGAAATATTAGAAGATACTTCAAATTTTTTTTCCATAGATTTAATTAATTCCATAATTTCCATAACTGACATTTTTGAAATTGTATCTAATATTTCTTCTTTAGTAATAGACATTTTTTTTCCTAAATTTAATATATTTATTTATCTTCTTTTTTTTTTTTAATAGACATTAATAAACGTACTAATTTTCCTATTGCTAATTCTTTTATAATTATTATTAGTTTTTGTATCGCTTCTTTATATGTAGGAATTAAAGATAATTTTTTTATTTTTTTTGGATTAATAAATTTTCCTTCAAAAGCAGCTCCTTTTATTTTGAAAGTTTTATTTTCTTTAGAAAATAAATATAATAGTTTTGCAGCACTTCCAGGGTGATTAATAGAATAAGCTATTAAAGTAAAATTTTTTAAAATTTTTTTTAAACACTCAAAAGGAGTATTTTTTATAGCTTTTTTTAATAAAGTATTTTTTACAATATTAATTTTCACTCCTTCTTTTCTTGCTTCTTTTCTTAAATTATTTATTTTATTAACATTTATTTTATTTGAGTTTGCAACTACAGCTGACAATGCATAGTTTGATATTTTATTAATTCTTTTTACTATTTCCATTTTTTTTTTAATATTAATAGACATTTTTACTCCTAGATTTTTTTTTAAAAATCCTTTATAATTATTTCTTGAAATTTGTAGAAAATTTTTTAGAAAAATGTATAAGATTTTTAAAATTAAAATGTAAAAACCTAATTTCTAACTAAAATATAGAAAAATTAATTAAGAAACTAGGATATTTTAATATTTAATTTAAAAAAAAATCTATTAATATTTTATTCAATTTCGGATTGATTTATTTCAATAGATTTTCCCATTGTAGTTGTTAAAAATAATTTTTTAAAATATATTCCTTTTATATGATTTGGTTTTTGTTTTTTTAATGTATTAATAAAACTTATTAAATTTTCTTTTATTTCTTTTTTAGAAAAATTAATTTTTCCTATAGATGTATGTATTATTCCATTTTTATCATTTTTATATCTTATTTGTCCATTTTTTATTTTTTTTACTGTTTCAAAAATTTTTGAAGTAACAGTTCCCATTTTGTAATTTGGCATTAAACCTTTTGGTCCTAAAATAGATCCTAATACGCTTATTGTTTTCATAGATTCTGGTGTTGCTACGGCAACGTCAAATTTAATTTTTTTTCTTTTAATTTTTTTTACTAAATCTTCCATTCCTATGAAATCTGCTTCTGCTTTTTTTGCTTCTTCAGCTTTTTCTCCATGAGCAAATACTAAAACAGTAATTTTTTTTCCTATTCCATTTGGTAATACTGTAAATCCTCTTACATTTTCATCTGTTTTTTTTGTATTTATTCCTAGCATAACTACAACATCACAACTTTCTATAAAATTTTTTTTAGAATTTTTTTTTAAAATTGAAATTGCTTCTTCTATATTTTTTATTTGATTTATTTTTTTTTTATTTGATTTTATAATATATTTATTTTTCATATTTTAAGAGTTTTTTATTTTTAAACCCATAGATTTTGCAGTTCCTATAATTGAATTACTAATTTTTTTTAAATTTGACCCTGTCATATCTTCTTTTTTTATTTGTGCTATTTCCTTTATTTTTGACATAGATATTGAACCAACGAATTCTAAATTTGGTTTTTTAGATCCTGATTTAATACCTGCGTATTTTTTTAATAATATTGATGCTGGTGGAGTTTTAGTGATAAATGTAAATGTTTTATCAGATAAAACAGTTATTAATACTGGTATTGGAATTCCTTTTTCTAATTTACTTGTTTTAGAATTAAATTGTTTACAAAAATCCATTATATTTAGTCCTTTTTGACCTAATGCAGGACCTACTGGAGGACTTGGATTAGCTTGTCCAGCTGGAATTTGAAGTTTTATATATGAAGTAATTTTTTTTTTCATTTTTTTTCCTTATTTTATTTTAAGAATATTTTTCTACTTGATTAAAATCTAATTCTACAGGAGTAGATCTTCCAAATATAGAAATTGAAACTTTTAATCTATTTTTATCATAGTCTGCTTGTTCAACAGTTCCATTAAAATCTGAAAATGGTCCATTTTTTACTCTAACATTTTCTCCTGGTTCAAACAATGTTTTTGGTCTAGGTTTATTACCAATTTTTTTTAACTTTTTCTTAATTAAATTTATTTCTTTAGTTCGAATAGGAAATGGATTTTCTGAAGTTCCTCCAATAAAACCGATTACTTTTGGGATACTTTTAATTAAATGCCAACTTATTTCATTTATTATCATTTTAATTAAAACATATCCTGGAAAAAATTTGTGTTCACTTTTTTTTCTTTTACCTTTTTTTATTTCAATTACTTCTTCTGAAGGTACTAAAATTTTTCCAAAGATTTTTTTTAGATTTTTCTTTTTAATATGATCTTTTATAGATTTTACAACTTTATTTTCAAATCCTGAATAAATTTGTATAGCATACCATTTTTTTTTTTTTAGTTTTTTTTTTTCATTGAAGTATTTTCTTATAATTGAGTAATAAAAGATATTAAATAAAATATTATGTTATCTAATATCCATAAAACAATTGATATTAATAAACTTATTAAAATAATTATAAAAGTTGTATTTAAAGTTTCTTTTTTTGTAGGCCAAGAAATATTTTTTAATTCAATTTTTATTTTTTTAATTATAGATAGTAATTTTTGAAAATTTTTATTATATATTAATAATGAGGTAATAAATGTTATTAAAAATATAAATATTATTATATTTTGTATTTTTTTCTTAAAAAAATAATTTTTAAATATTAAAAAAAGAATAAAAATAAAAAAAAAAATATAGAAATATATTATTTTTTTTTTTAAAATTAAATTTATTTTATTGAAAATATTAGATTTCATAAGAAATCCTGAAATAAGATTTTAAAAAAAATGAAAATTTTTTAGAAATAATAAAAGAGATGAAATTGCTGATACCCAGATTTGAACTGGGGATCTCACCCTTACCAAGGGTGCGCTTTAACCAATTAAGCCATACCAGCTAAATATTTTTTTAGCATTTTTTTAAGAAATATTTTGAGCGAACAGTGGGAATTGAACCCACATTATCAACTTGGAAGGTTGAGGTAATAGCCTTTATACCATGCTCGCATAATTTTTTTGGTGAGAGAAGGATTCGAACCTTCGAAGTCGAATGACGTCAGATTTACAGTCTGCTCCCTTTGGCCGCTCGGGAATCTCACCATTTATTTAAATTTTTATATTTTTTATAAAAATTTTTAATTTATGCCGGCTACCGGAATTGAACTGGTGACCTACTGATTACAAGTCAGTTGCTCTACCTTCTGAGCTAAGCCGGCTGAAAATTTTTTAAATATTATAATAAATGTATTTTACGTTTTTTTTTATAAAAAATCAAATACTTAAAAAAAAGATTTATTTTTTTAAATTAATTTAATAAAAAATTTTAAGAAAATTAAAGATAAAATTATTTTTTTATGTTTTAAAAAAATATTTTATTTTATATATTAAATGTAAAAAATTTTTATATATTTTTATTTATTTTTTGTAATTAAAAAAAATGATTTATTGAGAGAAAAATAATGAATTTATTAAAAAAAAATTTTAATTTTAAAAAAAATGTTTTTAATAATAAAAACATTTTTAATAAAAAAATTAATTTATCTTTTGAATTTTTTCCACCATCAAAAAATAAAATAAATAAAAGTTTTTGGATTAAAATAAAAAAATTAAGTTTATTTAATCCTAAATTTATATCTGTTACTTATGGAGAAAATAATGGAAATAGATTAAAAACTTATAATTTTGTTAATCAAATAAGATATTATACAAATTTAGATTCTGTTCCGCATATGACTTGTGTTTATGAAAATAAAACAGAATTAAAAAAAACTGCTTTAAAATATTTAAATTTAGGAATTAAGCATATTATTGCTTTAAGAGGAGATTATTTAGAAAAATCAAAAAAGCCTAATTTATATGCTTTAGATTTAGTAGTTTTATTAAAAAAAATTGCAAATTTTGATATTTCTGTAGCTGCTTATCCAGAAGTACATCCAGAAGCAAAAAGCGCTAAATTTGATTTATTAAATTTAAAAAAAAAAATTGATTCTGGTGCTTCTCAAGCTATTACTCAATTTTTTTTTGATATAGAAAATTTTTTAAGGTTTAGAGATAAATGTTCAGGAATTGGAATAAATGCAAAAATTATACCTGGAATTTTACCTATATATAATTTTAATCAAGTTTATAAATTTTGTTTAGTTTCAAACATTTATGTTCCTGAATGGTTAAAATCTTTGTATTTAAAATCCAATCAAAATAATAAAGAAAAAAGATTAATTAGTATGAATATTTCAATAAATATGATTAATGAATTATATAAAGAAGGTGTATATGATTTTCATTTATATACTTTAAATAAATTAAATTTTATATTTTCTTTATGTAATATTTTAAAAAAAATTTAAATATTTTAAATAATTATTTTAAATATTTTTTTTGTAATTTTTAATTTTTTTAAAAAAAATAAACATTTTAATATTTTTTTGGATAATTTTTTTATTAATAAATTTTTATTAGAGAGTATTTATGAAAAAAAAAATAGTAGTTTTGGCATATTCTGGTGGATTAGATACTTCAGCAATTATTCCTTGGATTAAAGAAAATTATAATTTTGATGTTTTTGCATTTGTAGCAGATGTTGGGCAATCTAGAGATGATTTGAATGGAATAGAAAAAAAAGCTATTTCTTCCGGAGCAGTTGGATGTGAAATTATTGATTTAAAAGAAATTTTTGTTAAAAACTATATTTATCCTTTATTAAAAATAGGTGCATTATATGAAGGAAAATATTTTTTAGGAACAGCTATTGCAAGACCAATTATTGCTAAAGCTCAAGTTGAATTAGCTAAAAAAATTGGAGCTCAAGCGTTAGCTCATGGATCTACTGGAAAAGGAAATGATCAAGTAAGATTTGAAATGGCTTATTCTTCTTTGTCTCCTGAATTAAAGGTTATTGTTCCATGGAGAGAATGGAAATTTAAATCTAGAGAGGATTTATTAGTATATTTAAATGAAAAAAATATTTCTACTACTTCAACTTTAAAAAAAATTTATAGTAGAGATGAAAATATTTGGCATATTTCTACAGAAGGTGGAATTTTAGAAGATTTATGGAATGAACCTACAAAAGATTGTTGGGTTTGGACAAAAAATGTAGAAGATTCTCCTAATATTCCAGAATATGTTTCATTATATATAGAAAATGGTTGTATATTATCTATTAATAATAAATTTAAAACTCCTTTTCAATGTTTAAAAGAGTTAAATAGATTAGGTTCTTTGCATGGAATTGGGAGAGTTGATATAGTAGAAAATAGATTGATTGGTTTAAAATCTAGAGGATGTTATGAAACTCCTGGAGGGACAATTATGTATGAAGCAATAAGAGCAATAGAACAATTAGTTTTAGATCAAGAATGTATGAAATGGAGAGAAAAATTAGCATTAGAAATGTCACATGTAATTTATAATGGTTGTTGGTTTACTCCAATTAGGAAATCTATTCAAGTATCTTCAGAAAATTTATCAAAGATGATAACAGGAACAGTAGTTTTAAAATTATATAAAGGTATGGTATGTGCTGTTAAAAAAAAATCAAAAAATTCATTATATTCAAAATCTTTTTCTACTTTTGGATCAGATTCTGTATATAAACAATCTAACGCTTCTGGTTTTATTAACTTATTTTCTCTTTCTTCTAAAATTCGATCAATTAAAAAAAAGTAATTTTATAAAATATATTATAAATTTATTAATTATTATTTAAAAAATTAAATTGTATAATTTATAATTTTAATAAATGGAAATAAAAAAATGAATCTTTGGGGTAGTCGTTTTTCAAAAAATCAGAATAATTTTTTTAAAAGTTTTAATAATTCTTTAAAAATAGATTATATTTTAATTAAACAAGATATAAAAGGTTCGATTGCTTGGTCCAAAATACTTTTAAAAAGTAATATTATTACATTATCAGATCAAAAAAAATTAGAAACTGCATTAAATTTTATTTTTAAAGAAATTAAAGATAATCCTAAAAAAATTTTATTAAGTGATTCAGAAGATATTCATTCTTGGGTTGAAAAGAAATTAATTTATATGTTAGGTGATGTTGGAAAAAAAATACATACTGGAAGAAGTAGAAATGATCAAGTTACTACAGATTTAAGATTATGGTGTAAAGATTTTATTTATTTAATAAAAAAAAATATTATTAATTTTCAAAATTCGTTAATTTTTATTGCTGAAAAAAATATTTCTTCTATTTTTCCAGGTTATACTCATTTACAGAGAGCACAACCAATTTTATTTTCTCATTGGTGTTTAGCTTATTTTGAGATGTTGAAAAGAGATTTTGAACGTTTAAAAGATTGTTTAAAAAGAATAGATGTAAGTCCTTTAGGATGTGGAGCTTTAGCTGGAACTGGATGGAAAATTAATAGAAAATATTTAGCTTCTTTAATGGGTTTTTCTAAAACTAGTAATAATAGTCTTGATAGTGTTTCTGATAGAGATTATGTAATAGAATTACTTTCTATTGCTTCTATAAGTATGATGCATTTATCTAGATTTTCAGAAGATTTAATTTTTTTTAATTCAGGAGAATGTAATTTTATTGAATTATCAGATTCAGTGACTTCTGGATCTTCATTAATGCCTCAAAAAAAAAATCCAGATTCATTAGAATTAATTCGAGGAAAAACAGGATATGTTTATGGATGTTTATTGAATATTTTAGTTTTATTAAAAGGTTTACCATTAGCTTATAATAAAGATATGCAAGAAGATAAAGAAAGTTTATTTCGTTCTTTAAATGTTTGGAAAAATTGTTTAAAAATGTCTAAAATTGTTATTTTAGGTTTAAAAATTAATAATAAAATATGTAAAAAAGTTTCTAAAAAAGGTTATTCTAATGCAACTGATTTAGCTGATTATTTAGTTTTTAAAGGAGTTAGTTTTAGAAAATCTCATAAAATTACTGGAAAAATTGTTTTATATTCTATTAAAAAAAAAAAAAGATTATCTCAGTTATCACTTTCTAGTTTTAAAAAATTTTGTAAATTAATAGAAAATGATGTATATAAATATATAAATTTAAAAAATAGTTTAAAAAGAAAAAATTCTCAAGGTGGAACTTCTAAAATTAAAGTTTTAAAAGAAATTTTTAAATCTAAAATGTATATAAAAAATGAAATTAAAAAAATTTAATAAATATTAGAATTTTTTTATATTTTATTATTTATTTTATATTTTTTTTAAATTTTAAATTTTTATATATATTATTTTTTAATATTATTTATATTTTTTTAATTTTATAAATTATTATAATTTTTATTTTTTATAAAAATTTTATTTTTTATTTATATTTTATAAGAAAAAATTATAATTTTTTATTTTTTAAATTTTTTTTATTTTAATAATTTAGAAACTTTATTTTTTTATCTTTTTTCTTTTTTTTTTTTTAAATTAAAAAATTTTTAAGATTTATTAAATATATTATTAATTTAAGTTATTTTTACATAGAGATAAATTTATGTTAGAAAAAAAAATAAAAAAATTAAAGGGTGAAACAAAATTTCAAATTCAAAAAATTTATGTTAAAAATATTTCTTTTGAATCTCCATATTCTCCTAGTATTTTTAAAGAACCTTGGAAACCAAAGATTTCTTGTGATTTTCATACTATTTGTAATGATTTAGAAAAGAATTTGTTTGAAGTAACATTAAAAATTACTGTAAAAGTTAATGTTGAACTTAAATCAATATTTTCATGTCAAGTTTATCAATCTGGTATTTTTTATATTAAAAAAGTTATGGAAAAAGAGTTACCTCATTTTTTAGGAGTATATTGTCCTAATATTTTATTTCCATATGCTAGGGAATGTATATCTAATTTAACTTCTAAAGGTGGATTTCCTTCTTTAAATTTAGATCCTATTAATTTTGATTTGGCTTTTTATCAAGCTAATTTAAAAAAATAAAATTAAGTAGAAATATTTTTTTTCTTTTATTTTTTTTTTTCTTATTTTTTTTTAAATATTTTTCTTTTTTCAGATTTTTTTAAAATTATATAAAATGTAAAAAAAATTAAATTTTTTTTAAATATTTTGTTAACAATAATTATATTTAATTATTGTTAACGATATTTTTTATATTTTAATATTTTTTTTAAATAAAAAACATTTTTTTTTATTTTTCTAATCATCTAAAAAGCTTTTTAATATTTCAGAACGACTTGGATGTCTTAATTTTCTTAATGCTTTTGCTTCTATTTGTCTAATTCTTTCTCTAGTTACATCAAATTGTTTTCCTACTTCTTCTAATGTATGATCAGTATTCATATTAATTCCAAAACGCATTCTTAATACTTTAGCTTCTCTAGGAGTTAAACTAGATAAAATATTTTGAGTAGCATTTTTTAAACTTTTTGAAGTTGCTGATTCTAATGGTAATTCTAGAGATGTATCTTCAATAAAATCTCCTAAATGAGAATCTTCATCATCTCCTATAGGAGTTTCCATAGATATAGGTTCTTTAGCAATTTTAAGTACTTTTCTTATTTTTTCTTCTGAAATAAACATTTTTTCTGAAAGTTCTTCAGGTGTAGGTTCTCTTCCAATTTCTTGAAGTATTTGTCTTGATATACGATTTAATTTATTAATTGTTTCTATCATATGAACTGGAATTCTAATAGTTCTTGCTTGATCTGCAATTGATCTTGTAATTGCTTGTCTAATCCACCAAGTTGCATATGTAGAAAATTTATATCCTCTTCGATATTCAAATTTATCTACTGCTTTCATTAAACCAATATTTCCTTCTTGTATTAAATCTAAAAATTGTAATCCTCGATTAGTGTATTTTTTTGCAATTGATATTACTAATCTTAAATTTGCTTCAACCATTTCTTTTTTTGCATATTTAGCTTTATTTTTTCCAACGATTATTTTTTTATGTATTTTTTTTATTTTATTTATTTTTAATTTTGATTTTTTTTCAATTTTAATTAATTGATAAATATTATGTTTTATTATTTTATCTATTTTATTTAATTTTTTTCTCCATTTTTTATTCATTTTTTTAGCTATATTTAACCATTTTTTATTCGTTTCATTTTTTAAAAATAATTTCATAAAAATTTTTTTTGGAATTTTACATTTTTTTGTACATATTTTTATTAAAAATAGTTCATGAATTCGAATTTTTTTTATTATATAATTTATTTTTTTAATTAAATAATTAAATTGTTTAGGTGCTAACTTAAATTTTTTAAAAATGAAAAAAAGTTTTTTAATTTCTTTAATAGAATCTTTGTGATTTATTTTTTTTTCTTTTATTATCTTTTTTGTAATAATATATTGATTTTTTAATTGAGAGAATCTTTTTTTTGCTAATTTTTTATCAATATTTTCTTCTTCATTATTCTTTTTTTTATTTTTTTCATAATTTTTTTTTTTGATAATGTAATTTTCTAAATTTGAATGAGTGATTTTTTTTCTTTTTTTTTTATATTTAATTTTTTTATCTAAAAAACCTATAATAATATCTGATAATTTAATTTTTCCAGATTTTATATAATTATATTGTTTTAAAATATGTTTAATAGATTTAGGATATTTAAATACTGAAGAATGAATTTGTTTTATTCCTTTTTCTATTTTTTTAGCTATTTTAATTTCTCCTTCTCGAGTTAATAACTCAACTGTTCCCATTTCTCTCATATACATTCTTATTGGATCAGTTGTTCTTACTAATTCTGTTTCTACGTTAGAAAGAACTTGTGTAACTGCTTCTACTTCATCTTCATCTGTATTATTATTAGAATTATTCAGAATTAAATCATCTGAATCAGGTATTTTTTCTACTACTTGAATTCCCATATCATTAATCATTTGAATTACATTTTGAATTTGTTCTGAATCAACTATATCTTCTGGTAAATGATCATTAATCTCAGCAAAAGTTAGAAATCCTTGCTCTTTACCATGAGTAATAAGAGCTTTAAGCTGTGATTTTGGGTTTGAATCCATAAGATAATATCCACTATTAATTTTAATTATAATAAAGTTTTTTCTAAAAATAATTTACTTATTTAAATTTAAATTATAATTAAGTCTTTTTTTTAAATTTTTTTTTGTTTTTTCATTATTTTTTTTTTTATTAACCATAATTTTATTTTTTCTTTTTTTTTTAAACCTTTTTCTTTTTCTTTTAATATTAATTTTTCCATTTTTTTTTTAAGCATTTCTATTTGTAAGTGATTAAATAGTTCTAAAAAAGTTTGTTTTACTTTTTTTTTATTAATCATATTATTCCATTTTGCTAATTTTTTTAATATTAAAAATTCTTTTTTTTTTCTATATTGTTCTAATAAAATACCTGTATTTATTTTTTTATTTTTTTTACATTTTTTAATAATGTTTAAAAAAAGCAAAATTCCTTTTTTTTTTATTTTAAATATTTTTTTATTTTTTAAAACTAATTTATATAAATGAGGATTTTGAATAATCAAACTTATTAATACTTTGATTGAATTATATTTTTTTTCTTTTTTTATTTTTAATTTTTTTTTTTTATTTATTTTTAAGATATTATTTAAGTGATATTCATCTGTAATTCCAATTTTTTCTCCTAATTTTTTATATAGAAAAAATTTATAAGTTTTACTTGGAATGGTATTAATTAAAGATAATGCATTATGAATAAAATTTTTTTTTTTTTCTATGCTAAAAATTTTATTTTTTTTTATTAATTTTTTAAATAAATATTCTGACATATATAATGCTTTTTTAATTCTTTTTTTAAAATTTTCAGTTCCTTCTTTTTTTATTATTGAATCAGGATCTTCATTTTTTGGAAGAAGAATAAATTTTATATTTCTATCTTCATATAAATATGGCAGAGATTTTATTAATGCATTCCAAGAAGCATTTTTTCCTGCTTTATCTCCATCATAACAAAAAATTATTGTTTTAGTTATGTTGAATAAAATTTTTAAATGATCTGTAGTTAATGATGTACCTAAAATAGAAATTGAATTTTTTATTTTAAATTGAGTAAGTAAAATTACATCAAAATAACCTTCAACTACAATTAAATAATTGAAATTATTTTTTTTTTTATAAATTTCATATAGTCCATAAATTTGTTTTTTTTTATGAAATATTTTTGTTTCTGGAGAATTTATATATTTTGGAAAATTTTTATTTGTTTTTAATAATCTACCTCCAAATCCATTTATTCTTCCATGTCTATCTCTAATTGGAAAGATAATTCTATTATTAAATCTATCATATTTTAAACCAGAGTAATTAATGTTAATAACTCCTGAATCTAATAAATCTTTTTTATTAAAAATTTTTTCTTGAGTATATAGTATTTTTTTTAAAGTAATAAGATTTGAATATCCTATTAAAAATAAATTTATTATTTTTTTTTTAATTCCTCTTTTTTTTATATAATTTATAATTTTTTTTGAGCTATTTCTATTAAAATTTTTATGATATATATAAGAAATATTTTTCATTATTTTATATAAACGTTTTCTTTTTTTATATTTTTTAAAAATTTTTTCATTACTTTTTTTATATGGAATATTAATATTATTTAAAATTGATAATTCTTCTATGCATTCTATAAATTTTAATCCGTTATAGTTCATTAAAAAATCAATTGCATTTCCATGTGAATTACATCCAAAACAATGATAAAATTGTTTTTCATAATTTACAATAAATGATGGTGTTTTTTCTTTATGAAAAGGACATTTGGCTTGATAATTGTTTCCTTTTTTTTTTAAAGGTATTTTAGATTTTATTAAATCTATTATGTTAGTTTTTAAAAGCAGTTCATTTATAAACAGTTTTGGAATTTTTCCAGTCATATGCCTCAAATAAGTATAATATATAAAAATATTATTTATATTACCGTTCTTATTTTAAATGAACGGTAATTTGGTATTTTTATTTTTTTTTTTTTTTATTTTTTTTTATTTTTCTTTTATTTTCATTATTATAATTTTTTTAATACATTCTTTCTCTTTTTAAATTTTCTCTACATAATTTTTTTGCTAATCTTTTTATTGCAGATGCTTTTGCTCTTTTTCTTTCTGTTGTAGGTTTTTCATAACATTCTCTTCTTCTTATTTCTGATAAAATTCCAGCTTTTTCACATGCTCTTTTAAAGCGTCTTAATGCAACATCAAATGGTTCATTTTCACGAATTTTTATTATAGGCATATTTTTTCTTAATAAGATTTTTTTGTTTTATTAATATAGAATAGTTTATCAAATTTAAACGCTTAAATCATTTATAAAAATAAATTTTTTTAAATTTTAGGTAAAATATGAAAATTTTAGGAATTGAAACATCTTGTGATGATACAGGAATTGCTGTATATGATAGTAAATATGGTTTATTAATAAATAAGTTATTTAGTCAGTCATTTATTCATAATAAGTATGGAGGAGTAGTTCCTGAAATAGCAGCTAGAGAACATGTATTAAGTATTTCTAATTTAATAAATAAAGTTTTAAAAAGTACTGATAAATTTAATATTAATAGTATTAATGCTATAGCTTATACTTCTGGACCTGGATTAGTTGGATCTTTATTAGTAGGTGCAACTTTTGGAACTGCTTTAGCTTATTCTTTAGGTATTCCTACAATTTTAGTAAATCATATGGAAGCGCATTTATTATCTGTGATGATGGAAAAAAAGTGTCCTATTTTTCCTTTTTTAGCATTATTAGTTTCAGGAAAACATACTGAATTAATTTATGCTCATAAAATAGGAAAATATACTTTATTAGGAAAATCTATAGATGATAGTGCTGGTGAAGCTTTTGATAAAATTGCTAAATATTTAAATTTAAAATATCCAGGAGGTCCTGAAATTTCAAAAATTGCTAAATTTGGAGTCTTAAATAAGTATTTTTTTCCTAGACCTATGATAAATAAAAATAATTTAAATTTTAGTTTTTCTGGTCTTAAAACTTCAGTAATTAATTTTATTAAAAAAAAAAATAATATAAATTTTCAATTTCGAGCTGATGTTTCTAATGCTTTTGAACAATCTGTTACTGATATTTTAGTTAATAAATGTGAAAAAGCTATTAAAATTACCAATATTAATCGTTTAGTAATATCTGGAGGAGTTAGTTCTAATCAAGAATTAAGAAAAAAATTAAAAAATATGATAAGAAAATATAATGGTGAAGTTTTTCTTGTTAAACCTGAATTTTGTACAGATAATGGAGCAATGATAGCATATGTTGGAATGTTAAAATATCAATGTAATGAAATTCAATCGAATTTTAATGTTATAGTAAATCCAAAATTAAAAATTTATTAAAAATTTTATTAAAATTTTATATAAAAATATTGAAAATATTATAAATTTTTATTAAAAAAAGATTATGTTATTATTTTTTTTTAAGTTTAATATTATTTTTTAATGTTTTTTTTATAACTATTTTTTAGTTAATTGGTAATTTTTATTAATTTTTTTAATAATTTAAATTTTTTTTAAATTTTAATTTATTTTTTTAAAATTAAGTAATTTTTTTTTTACTATTATAATTTTTTAAATTACGATTATTTTATATATTATTTTTTTAAATTTTTTAGGAAAATTAATGAAAATTTATTTAGTTGGAGGTGCTGTTAGAGATTTTTTGTTAAATTTACCAGTAAAAGATAGAGATTGGGTTGTTGTAGGTTCTACACCTAAAGAATTAAAAAAAAATAAATTTAAGCAAGTTGGAAAAGATTTTCCAGTTTTTTTACATCCAAAAACTTTTGAAGAATACGCTTTAGCTAGAACTGAAAAAAAATTTGGTTTTGGTTATACTGGTTTTAGTACTAATTATTCAAAAAATGTCACTTTATATGAAGATTTAATGAGAAGAGATCTTACAATAAATGCTATTGCTCAGGATAAAAATGGTAATTTTATTGATCCTTTAAACGGAAGAAGAGATATTAAATTAAGATTATTAAAACATGTTTCTAAAGCTTTTAAAGAAGATCCATTAAGAATATTAAGAACTGCTCGATTTGCTGCTCAATTTTCACATTTAGGTTTTCGTATAGAAAAAAAAACTATGGTTTTTATGAAATCTATTACAAAAACTGGAGAAATATCTTTTTTAACTTCTCATAGAATATGGAATGAAACAAAAAAAGCATTAATAACTAATTCTCCACATATTTATTTTTATGTTTTAAAAAAATGTAATGCGCTTTCTGTTCTTTTTCCAGAAATTTATCATTTATATAATATAAAATTAAATTGTGGAAATTGTTGTAATAATAATTTAGGAGATTATTTTTTATATTCATTGTCTAATTTTTCAAAAAGTAATTTTAAATTAGATATTCGTTTTTCTTTTATTTGTCAATTTTTTTTTTATTATAAGAATATATTTAGTTTTATAAAAAATAAAAAAAATTATTCTGATTTTCAAATTAATTTAGTAAAAAATATGTTAAAAAGATTAAATGTTCCTATTTATATTCAAAATTTATCTTTAATAGTTTCAGAAAATTATTTTTTATTACATAATATATTTTTTCTTAGTTCTAAAGATATAGTTATTTTGTTTGATCGTATAAATGTTTGGAGAAATCCAAATAAAGTAATTAAAATTGGAATTTTAAGTGAATATTGTATTTTTTTTAAGGAATGTAATTGTTTCTTAAAAAAATACAAAATAAGAAATTTTTTTAAGATTGTTTTTTTTATTTTAAGTGCTGTTTCAGTCAAGTTTGTTATTAAAGAAGGATTTAAAGGTTTTTATATAAAAAAGGAATTATTAAAATTAAGAACTTTATTTTTAGATATATATCGATTAAAGGTATTTTTAGTTACAAAAACCTAAAAAATTTTTTTTAATATAATTTTAATAAAATTTTAAAAATAAAATTGGTGAGTTTTTTATTTTTAAAATTTTTAAACGGCGTTTAAACGCCGTTTAGATATTTTTTTTATTTTTTATTGATATACATAATTACATTTTTTCCAGATTTTACTAGACCTTTTTTTTTTTTTTTTTTTATTTCTTCCATATTTGATATTACTATAGGAGTAATAATAGATTTTGCTTTTTTTTTTAATAATTCTAAATTTACTTTTAGAATTAATTCTCCCTTTTTTACTTTTTGGTTTTCTTTTGCATACGATCGAAATCCTTCTCCATTTAGTTTTACTGTATCTATTCCAAAATGTACAAAAATTTGAATACCTGAATATGATTCAATAGAAAAAGAATGTAGAGTTTTAAAAATTTTTCCTATAGTTCCGTCAATTGGAGAAACTATTTTATTATCTGTAGGTTTTATAGCTATTCCATCTCCTACAATTTTTTTTGAAAAAACTATATCTGGAACTTCTTCTATAGGAATAATTTTACCTGAAATTGGTGAATAAATTTTTATTTTTTTATCTAAATGAGCGTCTTTTTTTTTAAAAAAATTTGAAATAAAGCTCATTATTTTCTCCTATTTAAATTTATTATTTATGATAATAAATTTTCTTTTTTATTGAATTTTTTGATTAATTTTTTTACTTTTTTTGTAGTAGATTGTTTTAATATTTTTTTTGCTAATTTTTTAGCTTTTTTAAAATTAATTTTTCTTATTATTTTTTTAATAATTGGAATAGATACAGAACTCATACTTAATTCATCAATCCCCATTCCAATTAATAAAGCAATAGATTTTTCATTACTTGCTAATTCCCCACATATTCCAGTCCATTTACCTTCTTTATGAGAAGATTTTATAACTTTATTTATTAAATATAAAACAGATGGGCTTAAAGGTTGATAAAGATGAGAAATATAATCGTTTCCACGATCTACAGCTAATGTATATTGGGTTAAATCATTTGTTCCTATACTAAAAAAATCTACTTCTTTAGCAAGATATTTAGAAATTATAGCTGATGCTGGAGTTTCAATCATAATTCCTAATTCAATATTTTTATCAAATTTAATTTTTTTATTTTTAAATTGAATTTTTATTTTTTTTATTTGTGATTTTAAGTAACGAATTTCTTCTATTGAAATAATCATTGGAAACATTATTTTAAATTTTCCATAAGCTGAAGCTCTTAAGATGGCTTTTAATTGATCTTGTAAAATGTTAATATTATCAATTGAAATTCTAATAGCTCTCCAACCAAGAAAAGGATTTTCTTCTTTTGGAAATTTTATATAAGAGAGGTTTTTATCACCTCCAATATCCATTGTTCTTATAATAATTGTTTTTCCATTTAATTTTTTTGCAATTGATTTATAGTTTTTGAATTGTTCTTCTTCTGAAGGTAAATTATTTCTTTCCATAAATAAAAATTCTGTACGATATAGTCCTACACATTCTGCTCCATATTTTTTTAAACTAACAATGTCATTACAGTTACTTATATTAGATCCTATTTTTATTTTTTTTTTATCAATTGTTATAGCTTTAAGATTTTTAGTTAATATATTTTTTTTTTGCTTTTTTAAAAATATTTTTTCTTTTTTTTTAAATTTTTTGATATTTTTTTTTGAAGGATTAATTGTAATTTTGTTATTTATACTGTCTAATATTAAAAAATCCTGATTTTTTATTTTTTTTGTAATATTTTTAGTTCCAACAATAGCAGGTATTTCTAAAGATCTTGCTATAATTGAGGTATGTGAAGTTTTTCCTCCTAAATCTGTTATAAATCCTATAATTTTGTTTAAATTCATTTGTGTTGTTTGAGATGGAGTTAAATCTTTAACTATTAAAATTCTTTTTTTTTTAATATTATTTAAGTCAATTATTTTTATTTTTAGTATATTTTTTAATAATCTATTTCCAATATCTCTTATATCAATAGCTCTGTTTTTTAAATATTCATCTTTTAATTTTTCTAATAAATAGATTTGTTTTTTAATAATTTTTTCTACTGCATAATCAGCTTTAATTAATTTTTTCTTAATTAATGATAAAATTTCTTTTTCTAATTCTTCATCTTTTAATAAAAGTATATGACTTTTAAATATTTCAGATTTTTTTTTTCCAAATTTTTTTTTTGCTTGAATTATTATTTCTTGGATTTGTTTTTCTGATTTTTTTCTTGCTTTAAAAAATTTTTTAATTTCTTTTGAAATATTTTTTTTAGTAATTTTTTCTTTATTTATTATAATTTTTTTTTCTTTAAAAAGAAGTGCTTTTCCAAAAACAATTCCTGGTGATACTGAAATTCCTGAAATCATGACATTACCATTGAATATAATAATGATATAGTGATTAAAATAAGTTATTTTAAACAAATTTCGATTCATTAATTTAAATTTATTTATAAATAATTTTAAATATTTTTTATGTTAGTTTGCTTATTAAAATAGATAATTTTTTTATAGCTTTTTCTTCATCTGTTCCTGTAGCAGATAAAACTATCATACTTCCTTTAGATAAACCTAATGTTTGTAATTTAAATAAACTTTTTGCATTAGCTTTTTTTCCATTAGAAGAAATTGTTATATCTGATTTATATTTTTTAGCTTCTTGTACTAATTTTGCAGCAGGTCTTGTATGTAATCCATGGGGTGCTTTAATTTTTATTTTTTTTTGAAACATGTTAAAAAATTCCTTAATTTAAAAAAAATAATTTTTTATCATTTTTTTTTTTTTTTTTTTTTAGTTTTTTTTTTTTTTTTTTTTTTCATATTTTTTATTAAAAAATTATTATTTTAATAATTATTTATTACATTTTTTTTTAAACAAATAATTTGTATATTAACATCAATATTTCAATTCTTACAAAAAAATAAAAGAAATTCTTTTTTTTTATTTAAATATTAAATTTTTATTTATTTTAAAATAAAATATAAAATTAATAATATTTTTTATAAAAAATTTATTTTTATATAATATTTTTAATTAGTTTTTTAATTTAAAATTTTATATTTTTTTATTTTTTTAAAATTTTTTTTATTAAGATTTTTATGAAATAATTTAATCAAAACTTTAAATAGAACTATATAATTTTATGAAAAAAATAAAAAAAAGAATTAAAGATCTTCAAGAAATTTTAATTTATCATAATTATTTATATTTTATTTTAAATAAACCAATTATTTCTGATGATAGATATGATTATTTATTTAAAAAATTACAATTTCTTGAAAAAAAATATAAAATTAAAGAGAATAGAAATTCTCCTACAAACTTGATTGGTTTTAATATTTCAAAAAAAAATTCTTATACTAATCATTTAACTCCTATGCTTTCTTTAGAAAATACTTTTAATAAAGAAAATTTTTTTTCTTTTTATAAAAAAATTTTAAAATATCAAAAATATAATAAAATTGTATCTTTTTGTTGTGAGTTAAAATTTGATGGAATAGCTGTGAATTTAATTTATAAAAAAGGAATTTTAATAAAAGCTTTTACAAGAGGAGATGGTGAGAAAGGAGAAGATGTAACTAAAAACATTTTTTTTGTTAAAAATATACCTTTAATTTTAAAAGGAAATAATTTTCCTGAATTAATAGAAATTAGAGGTGAAGTTTTTATGTTAAAAAAAGATTTTTTAAAATTAAATCAAAATAATTTAAAATTAAATATTAATAAATTTTCTAGTGCTAGAAATTTAGCTTCAGGGTCTTTACTTCAAAAAAAATTTAATCAATTATTTCATAGAAAGTTAAGATTTGTATGTCATGGATTTGAATTATTTAATTATTTTAAAAATATTGATAGTTATTATAAAATTTTATTAAAAATCAAGAATTGGGGTTTTAAAATTAGTTCTGAAATTTTTTTGTGTTCTTCTATTAAAAATATTTTTAATTTTTATTTAAATATTAAAAAAAATAGAATGTTATTAAATTTTGATATTGATGGAATTGTTATTAAAGTAAATTCTTTAAAATTAAGAAAAAAAATAGGTTTTACTTCTAGATCTCCACGTTGGGCTATTGCATATAAATTTAAAAATAAAGGAAAAAAAACAAAATTAAAAAATGTTATATTTCAAGTTGGAAGAACTGGAATAATCACTCCAGTAGCAAAATTTTTTCCAATAAAAATATCTGGAGTTACTGTTAGAAAAGCTTCTTTATATAATAAAAGTGAAATGAATAAATTAAATTTATATGTTGGTTCTAAAGTTTATGTTTGTAGAGCTGGAGATGTAATACCTAAAATTATTCGAGTAAAAAATAAATTAAATCAAAATTCTTTAAATAAAATTTCTTTTCCATTATTTTGTCCTTCTTGTAATTCTATTTTAAAATCTTCATTAAATGGTAAACGTAATTATTGTAGTAACTATTTTTTTTGTTTAGATCAAATTAAAAAACGTTTAATTCATTTTTTTTCTAAAACTTCACTTTCAATAGATAGTTTAGGGCCAAAAATAATTAATCAATTAGTAGAAAAAAATAAGTTTTATAGTCCGATTGATTTTCTTAATTTAAATGAAAAAATTTTAAAAAGTTTAAATTATGTTGGAAATAAAACTACAAAAAAAATTTTAAATTCGTTAAATAAATTTAAATTAATAAGTTTAGATAAATTTATTTTTTCTTTCGGTATTAAAGGTGTAGGTAAAAATGTTTCAAAAAAATTAGCATTTTTTTTTAAAGACATTAATAATTTAATTTCTGCACATGAATTGGATTTTTTAAAAATTTCAGGAATAGGAAAAAAAATATCAAGAAATTTATTTTGTTTTTTTTCAAATTTTAAAAATCAAAATATAATAAAAAAATATTCTAATAGTATTTCTAAATTTTCTTTAATTAATAAACTAAAAAAAAATAAAAGAAATTCTTTTTTTTATAATAAAAAAATTTTAATTACTGGAAAATTAAAAAATTTTTCTCGAAATGAAATAATAAAAAAATTAAGATATTATGGTGTTGAAATTAAAAAAAGTGTTTCTAATAAATTAGATTTTGTTGTTCAAGGGAAAAATCCAGGAATAAATTTAATTAAATCTAAAAAATTAGGTGTTCGAATAATTAAACAAAAAAAATTTTTTAAATTTTTATATAAAAATAAAAAAATTTAATAATTTTTGGGTCGTGCAGGATTTGAACCTGCGACCAATTGATTAAAAGTCAACTGCTCTACCGACTGAGCTAACGACCCTTTTGGGTAATGACGGATTTGAACCGCCGACTTCCTCCGTGTAAGAGAGGCGCTCTACCAACTGAGCTAATCACCCTATATTTTATAAAATTTTTTAATTTATTTTTTTTTTTTTAATTTTTAAAATTTTTTACCTATTATATAATATTTTTATATAAAAATACAATTAAATTTAAAAAATAAGAGAAAAAATGTTTATAAAAACACGTTTTGCTCCTAGTCCTACAGGAGATTTACATTTTGGAAATATTAGAACAGCTTTTTATTCTTGGTTATATGCGAAACAAAATAATGGATCTTTTATATTAAGAATTGAAGATACGGATATTTCTAGGTCTAGTGATGTTTTTTCAAAAAATATTATTAAAACATTAAAATGGTTAAATTTAGATTGGAATGAAGGTCCTTATTTTCAAAGTAAAAGAATAAATGATTATCAAAAAGTTATTAATTTTATGTTAAAAAATGATTTAGCATATAAATGTTATTGTAATAGTGAAGTATTAAATACTATTAAAAAAAATCAAATATTAAAAGGAGAAAAACCTAAATATGATAAAAGGTGTAGAAGTATAAAAAAATCTTTTCAAAGTTTTAATAAATATGTTGTAAGATTTAAAAATCCTATTTCTGGAAAAGTATCTTTTAATGATTTAGTCAGAGGAAAAATTGTTTTTAATAATTCTGAATTAGATGATTTAATTATTCAGAGAGAAAATGGAATTCCAACATATAATTTTTGTGTTGTAATTGATGATATTTATTCTAATATTACTCATGTAATTAGAGGAGAAGATCATATTAATAATACTCCTCGTCAAATAAATATTTTATCTGCATTAAATGCAAAAATACCATATTATTCTCATTTATCAATGATTTTAAATACTAAAAGAAAAGTTTTATCTAAAAGAAATAATAAAATTAATATTTTAGAGTATAAAAAATTAGGATATTTACCAGAAGCAATTTTAAATTATGTTGTTCGTTTAGGATGGTCTCATGGAAATCAAGAGATTTTTAGTATAAAAGAAATGATTAATTTATTTAATTTTAAATCAATAACTAAATCTTCAAGTGTTTTTGATGAAAAAAAATTATTATGGTTAAATAAGTATTATATTAATAATTTAAAAATAAATACAAAAAATATTTTGAAAAATTTTTTTAAAAAAAAAAATATAAATTTAAAAAAAGGACCTTCTTTAGATTTAATAATTAAACATTTTTCTCCTCATTGTTATACTTTAAATGAATTATTTAATTCAATTTTTTGTTTTTATAAAAAATTAAATATTAATTATAATAAAAAATGGATTAATAATGGTGTAACAAAAAATACTGTTTTTATTTTAAAAAATTTTTATAAAGAACTTAATAAATTATTAAATTGGAATATGAATAATATTTTAAAAATTATAAAGAAATTATCTGTTATTTTAAATATTTCATTAAAAAAAATTATTTTTCCAATTAGAATTGCTTTAATTGGATCTTCTTATTCTATAAGTATTAATAAAATTATATTTTTTATGGGAAAAAAAAAATCTTTAAAAAAAATAAAAAGATTTTTAAAATATTTAAAAAAATTTTTTATAAAATAAATTTTATTTAATAATTTTTAAAAAAAAAAAAATTATTGAACAATTGAATTATTTATTTTTTTTATTTAATATGTAATTTATATAGTTTTTTTTTAAAATATTCATTTTTTTATTTCAATTTTAAAAAATTTTTTTAATCTCATACTTAAGTTTTAAGTACGAGATTAAAAAAATTATATTATTTATATTTGTATATTCATTATTTCATGATAAGCAGAAATTAATTTATTTCTAATTTGAATTGCTACTTTAAAAGAAATTTCATATTTATCTAGATTTTTTAATATTTTTTTTATTTGTTTATTATTTTTTTTTATGTAATTTTTTTGTATGTTATTTTTATTTAAATGTTCTATTTCATATAATTTTTTAAATGATTTTTGATTATATTTAAAAGAGTTTTTATTTAAAAAATTTATATTTTTATTAAAATTATTTTTGTGATATTTATTTTTTATATGAAATAAGTAGCTATTTTTATTTATAATCATTTTTTTTTCCTATAAAAATAATTTTTTAAAATATTTTTATTTTTTGATAGAATTGTTATATATAAATTATGTTTAAATAAAATTTATATTAAAAATTTTTTAATATTTTATTAATTTAAATTTTTTTATAAACTTTTTTCTTTAAAAACTTATTTAGGCAATAAAAATATATGAAAATTCCTATTATAGAGAATTTAGATCTAAATGAAAAAAATATTTTTGAAAAAATATTTTTTTATTTAAAAAAAAATATAAAAACAGTTTTTTTTATTTTATTTTTTGGATTAATTATTGTTACTTTTTTATCTTCTAGAATTCAAAGTTCTAATTATCAAATTATTTATAAAAATTTATCTTTTTCAGATAGTAAAGTTATTATTAGAAAATTAATAAATTTAAATATTCCATATAAATATTCTTTAAATTCAGGTTCTTTATTAATTCCTGAAGATAAGATTAATGAATTTCAAAATCATATTTTAAATTTTAAATCAAAAAATGATCTTCCTGGTTTTGAATTATTAGATAAAGAAAGGTTTGGAATTAGTGATTTTAATGAACAAATAAATTATCAAAGAGCTTTAGAAGGAGAATTATCAAGAACAATAGAAAAATTAAATTTTGTTCAAAGCGCAAGAGTACATATTGCTATTCCAAAAACTTCTTTTTTTTTTGATGAAGATAATTTTTCTTCAGCTTCGGTGTTTTTAAATATAAATACATATAATAAAAAACAAGATTTTGATATTTCTAATTCAATTATTGAGCTTTTATCTAATAGTATATCAAATTTACCAAAAAAAAATATTTCTATTATTAATCAATTTGGAGAATTATTAAGTAATCCTAAGAATTATTCTTATCAATGTATTGATGATAAAAATTTAAATTATATTAATTTAATTGAGAATAAATATCAAAAAAAAATAGAAAGTTTATTATTTCCAATATTTGGAAAAAATAATGTATTAGCTAGAGTAACTGCTCAAATTGATTTTAATATAAATGAAAAAATAAATGAATCTTATTGTTCTAATTTTAATAAACAAATAAATGATATTTTTTTAAATAAAAATATTGAAAATAATAATATTTTAAATTTACATCAAAATGGAAACAAAAAATATGTTACTTCTATTGTTAATTTTTTTCCTACTAAAACATTCAATTTAAATAAAAAAAATAAAATTAATCGTTTTGAATCTATTAATCTAAATTTAGATGATAAAAAACTTAAAAATTTTAATTTTAAAATTAGTAATATTTCAAAAAATTTTAATGAAAAAGATCATGAAAATTCAAGAAAAATTTTTAGTTTTGGAAAAATTAAAACTTTATCAGTTTCTATACTTATAAATGATAAAAAAAATGCTAAAGGAGAATATGTTCCTTTAAATTCTAAAGAATTACAAAATATTAAAGAATTAGTTAAAGGAGTTATAGGATTTTCTTTATATAAAGGAGATTCTATAAATATTGTTAATTATAGATTTTGTAATTCAGAATCTTCTTTACTTAAATATTCTCCTATTCATAAAAAAGAAAGTTTCAATAAAATGTTTATTTTAGTTCCTTGGTTTATTTTATTTTTTTTTGGAATATTACTGTTTACTTCTTTTTATTCTTTTAAACGTTTAACAAAAAAAATTCAAAACAGTAATTTTATTTTTATGAAATATGCTAAAAAATATTTTACAAATATAAATTTAATTGAGAATAAATTAGAAGAAAAATATATAAAAGAAAACAAAGAAACTATTTATAAAAATAAAAAATTTAAAGAAAAAGTTCCTGATTTTTTTAAAAATGATCCAGAAATATCAGCTATGATTATTAGAAAATGGATTAATAAAAATAATGATTAGTAAAAATGGTTTAAGAAAAAGTATAATATTATTAATGTCAATGAGTGAAAATGAAGTTTTATTGATTTTAAAACATTTAACAACTTATGAAATTAAAGAAATTATTAATTTTATGATAATAAATGAAAAAATTTTCGTTTCAGATACAAAAAATGTCTTAAATGAATATAATAAAATTTATAAAAAATATTTAGATAATAATTTTTTAAAAAAAGATCATTTAACTTCATTATTAATAAATTCTTTTGGAGAAAAAAATAAAAAAGAATTTTTAAATTATTCTAAAAATATAAAAATTAATAAAAAAATTATTCAAACTTTTAATTTAATAAATCCTAATAAAATAGGATTTTTAATTAAAAATGAACATCCTCAAATTATTTCTATGATTTTAATTTGTTTAAATTATTCTCAATCTTCAAAAATATTATTAACTTTTGATAAAGATATGAGAAATGAAATAATTTATAGAATTTCAAATTATAATGGTATTGAATTATTTGGATTAGTTAAATTTAATAAAATAATGAAAGATATTTTAAAAAAATTTAATAATATAATATTAAAAAAATCTGGATATAAAATTTCTGCAAAAATTTTAAACTATTTAGATATAAAAGAAAAAAATTCTTTATTAAAAAATATTTTTAATAAAAATAAAAATTTAGCTTGTAAAATTATAAAAAATATGTTTTCTTTAAACGATATTTTAGATTTAAGTGATCAAGATATAAAAATTTTTTTAAAAAATATAAATTTAAAAAAATTATCAATTTCTTTAATTCAATCAAATAATTTATTAAAAGAAAAAATTTTTCAAAATATTTCTAAAAAAAATGCAAAAAAAATTTTATATTATTTAAACGATAATATTCAATATTCAATAGAAGACATTAATTCATCTAGAAAATATGTTTTAAAATTTTTAATTAAAATTTTTAAGAAAAAATTTTCTTTAGTAAAAAAATTAGGAAATTTAAATGTCTGATTCTGATTTTAAAAAAAAATGGAAATTATGGAATCCTAAAAAATTGTTAAAGGATCAAGACAAATTAAAAATAAAAAATTCAGATTTAAATTTAAATAAAAATTTATTTTATAATTTAAAAAAAAATAAATATAAAAATAAGTTTTTAAAAAAAAATAAATATTTTAAAAAAAATAAAGAATTGTTAGAAAAATCATTTAAAAAAAAAAAAATTCAAAAAAAATTTTTAAAATATTTAAAAATTAAAAAAAAAAATCAATATATATTAAGAAAAATTTTGTCTGAATTTAAATTATCTTTAGATTTATTAGATTCTAATATATCTAAAAAAATTGCATGTATTTCTTTAAAAATTGCAGCTCGTATTATTAAAAGTCAACCAGTTATTAAGAAATCTATATTATTATTTAATGTTAAGAAAATTTTAAGAGATAATTTTGATGGATTAAGAAAAATAAAATTATTTATACATAAAGAAGATAAAAAATTAATATCTAAAACTTTTAAAAAAATTTTATTACAATATAATTGTAAAATTATAATTGATAATTCAGTTCTTCCTGGAGGATGTAGAATTTCTTTTAATAAAAGTTTTTTTAATGCTAATATTCCTTTTTCTTGGAACGAAATGTGTAAATTACTTTTTTTAGAGGATTATTTATGAATAAAAAAATAAATAATTGGTTAAAAAATATTAATAATATTTATAAAAATTTAAAAAAATTTCCAAAAATTATTCATCATGGAATATTAGTTAAAGTTACTGGTTTATTATTAGAAGTTCAAGGTTTAGTTTTACCTATAGGATCAATATGTTATATTGAACGTTATGTTGATAATGATATTTTAGAAGCTCAAGGTGAGGTAATTAATTTTAAAAAAAATAAATTATTTGTAATAGTTTTTTGTGATAATTATGGATTTTATCCAGGAGCAAGAGTTTATTCTAAAAATAAGGGATATAAAAATAATTTTAATTGTTTATATAAAATTCCTCTTGGAAAATCATTATTAGGAAGAGTATTAAATGGATTAGGGCAACCTTTAGATGGAAGATTACTTAAATCTTCTATAAAATATTATAATTTAATTTCTAAAAATTTTATTAATCCTATGAATAGATTTCCTATTTCAGATGTTTTTGATGTAGGAATTCGATCTATAAATGCTTTACTTACTATTGGGGTTGGTCAAAGAATAGGAATTTTTTCTCAAGCTGGTTTAGGAAAAAGTTTTTTATTAGGAATGATTGCTAAATATAGTAAAGTAGATATTGTGGTAATTGGATTAATTGGAGAACGAGGAAGAGAAATAAAAGAATTTATAGAAAATATTCTAGGAAAAAAAGGTTTATTAAGAGCAATAGTAATAGCTTCACCTTCTAATTCTTCAGCTTTATTAAAAATAAAAGGTGCAGAATATGCAACTAGAGTTGCTGAATATTTTAGAGATTTAAATTTTAAAGTTTTATTAATAATTGATTCATTAACTCGATATATTTTATCTCAAAGAGAAGTTAGTTTGTCATGTGGAGAATTTCCTTCATTAAATGGTTATCCAACTTCTGTTTTTTCTAAAATTTCTAATTTATTAGAACGTTCAGGTAATGGAAAAAGTAAAAATAGTGGTTCAATTACAGCTTTTTACACTATTTTAACAGATATAAATGAAAATTTAGATTTTATTTCTAATTTTGTGAAATCTATTTTAGATGGTCATATTATTTTATCTAAAAATTATTTTAATGAAGGTATTTTTCCTGCAATTGATATTTCTTCTTCTATGAGTCGAGTTATGTCTAATATAGTTACTCCTTTTCATTATAAATTAAGTATTCTTTTTAAGAAATATTTATTTTCTTTAAAGAAAAATAAAGATTTATTAAGTGTTGGAGTATATGTTCGAGGAAATAATTTAATTTTAGATAAATCTTTAAAAATTCAAAATTATTTAAAAAAATTTTTAAAACAGGATATTAATATTAATTATGATTTTAAAAAATCTATTCAACATTTAAAAAAAATATTTTAAAAATATTTTTTTAATTTTATAAAAATTTTATGAAAAATTTTAATTTTTTTAAGTTATTAATTAAGATAAATAAATGTAATGAAATTAAAAAAAAAAATTATTTAAAAAAATTGTTAAAAAAAAAAAAAAAAATTAAAAATAAATTGATTTTTTTAAAAAAAATTCAATTTAAAAATGCATATCAAAATAATATTTTTTTAAATAATAAAACTAATTTTTTTTATTTAAATTATTTTAATAATTTTTTTAAATTTATGAAAAAAAAAATCATAAATTATAATAAAAAAAAAGATATTGTTTTAATGAAAATAAAAAAAAATACTAAAAAATTAATTAATATTCAAAAAAATTACAAAAAATTTGATATATTATATAAAAAATTATCTTTTAAAGATTTATATAAAAAAAATTTTTTTATAAAAAAAAAATTAGAACAATTAATTAATTTATTTTATTTTTTATAATTTAAAAAATTTTTTTGATAAAAATTATAAAAATATAAAATTTTTTTATTTTTTATATTTTATTTTTTATAGTTAATTTTAATTCATTAAATTAAATTTTCTAAAAAATATATTTTAAATTATTTTTTATTTATATAATTTTATATCAAAAAGGTGTTAAAATGAAAAAAATAAATTTTTTTAAAAAAGAGAATAAAAATATAAAATATAATTTATTAAAAAAAATTAATAAAAATTTTTCTTATACTTTAGAAAAATTTTTTTTTAAAAAAATGAATTTTTTAATTAAAGTAAAAAATTTAGATATATTTTGTTGTAAATTTTCTTTTTTAAAAAAATATTTTAATCAATCTATTAGTTATATTACAGTAAAATTTTTTCCTACTTCTGATTACTTTTATTTTATTATTCCAAATGTTTTTATTTTTGAAATAATAGAAAATGTTTTTGGGGGAAATAATTTATTTATAAATAAAAAAAATGATATAAACAATAATTTTTTTTTAAATAAATTTGTATTAAAAGATTTTTTTAGTAAATTTATTAAATTATATTTACTTTCATGGAGTAAAGTTTGTTTATTAGAAATAAATATAATTCATGATCTTCAATTTTCTTTTTTTTCTAATTACTTAGTTTCAAATATGAGTAATTCATATATTATTTCTAGTTTTTTTTTTAAATTTAAAAATATTTTTAATAAATTTTATATTTTAATTCCTTATAATTTGAAAAATAAAATAAATATATTATTATATAAAAAAAATAAAACAAATATAATAAATATTATAAAAAAAATAAAATATACTATTATTGTTAAATCAAGAGAATGTAATTGTACATTAAAAAATATTTTAAATATAAAAAAAAATAATGTAATTCCTATAAATAATCCAAAAAAAATAGTTGTTTATATTAATAATATACCTTTAATTAATGGAAATTATAAAATTCTTGATAATAAATCAATAATATTGTTTAAAAAAAAAATTTCAAAAAAAATTTTTTTTAAAAAAATTATAGGATTATTATTAATGCATAACAAAATTAATAAAAATAAAAATATTTTAAAAAAAACTGATGTTAATATTAAAGATATTAATTATTTTGATAAAACATTAGATAAAAAAAATTTAAAAATAGATGTTCCTAAAATAAATGTTAAAGATGATTTTTTATTTAAAGATATAGATATAATTTCAAAAATTCCAATAAAAATTACTATTGAATTAAGTTCTTTAAAAATAAAAATAGAAGATTTATTAAAAATTAAAAAAAATTCTACTATTATTTTAAATAATTTTTCTGGAAAATTATTAAATGTTTTTATTAATAATTTTTTGATTGCTAAAGGAGAAATAGTATTTTATAAAAAAAAATATGGAATTAGAATAATAAAAGTTATTAATTCTAAAAAATAATATATTTTTAGTATTAATATATTGATATAAAAACCAATTTTAAAAAGTGTATTTATGAACAATTATTTTTTATCTATATATAATTATTTTTCATTAAATAATATAAAAAATAATAATTTTTTTTATATATTTTTTATACTATTATTAATTTTTATAATAATTAAAATTTTTTTTTTATATAATAAAAAAAATTCTTCTGATTTAAAAATTAAATCAATTATTTTTGTTGATTCAAATACTAAAATAATTATTTTAAATGTTAATAAAGTAAAATTAGTACTTGGAATTACTTCAGAAAAAATAGTAAAATTACATACATTTACTACTAAAAAAAAAAAAAATTTAAATAATAAAAAAAATAAAATTAAATATTCAATAAAATAAAATTTTTACATACATTTAAAGAGTTAAAATAAAATTATGATATTTCGATTGTTTTTTATGTTTTTTTTAACATTTTTTTCTATAAATGCTGAAGCAAAAAATATATTTAATTTTGATGATCTTTTTCATAAAAATATTAATTCTTTAGAATTTTCTTCAGCTTTTCAAATTTTTATTTTTTTATCTTTTTTGACATTTATACCTATTATAATTTTAATGATGACGTGTTTTACTCGTATTATTATAGTGTTTGGTTTGTTAAGGAACGCAATGGGTACACCTTATGTACCTCCAAATCAAATTTTGCTTGGTTTATCTTTATTTTTAACTTTTTTTATTATGGAACCATATTTAAATAAAATTTATAATAATGCTTATGTTCCTTTTGACGAAAATAAAATAAATTTTAAAACAGCAATAAATAAAACTTTAAATCCATTAAAAGAGTTTATGTTTAATCAAACGAAAAGAAAAGATTTATTAGTTTTTTCAAAATTAGCTCATTTAAATTTTTCATATAAAAAAGAAGATATATCTTTTCGTGTATTAATTCCTGCTTTTATGACAAGTGAATTAAAAACTGCTTTTAAAATTGGATTTTCAATTTTTATTCCATTTCTAATTATCGATTTATTAGTTTCAAGTATTTTAATGTCTTTAGGAATGATGATGGTACCTCCATCAACTGTTTCACTTCCTTTAAAATTAATTATTTTTGTTTTATCAGATGGTTGGAAATTGTTAATTACTTCTTTATCTCGTAGTTTTCATTAATATAAATTTTTTATTGAAAAATTTTTTAATTAGGGTTTATTTATGAATATAAATTTTTTACAAAAGATTTTTTTTGATGCTAGTAAAACATTATTAATGTTATCATCTCCAATTTTGTTATCTGTTTTATTAAGTGGATTAGTTATTAGTATATTTCAAGCAGCTACTCAAATTAATGAACAAACTTTGTCATTTATACCAAAAGTAATTTCTGTTCTTTTTGTCTTGTTTTTTTTAGGTCCTTGGATGTTACGTATTATTATTAATTATATTGATAATTTATTTAATAATATGCCTTTAATTATAGGTTCATAAAATTTATGGTATTAAATAGATGAATATTATTTCTCAAAATATAAATTTTTACATATTAATTTTTTTTTTTATTTTTTTAAGAATTTATTTTATTTTATTTACTATACCAATATTTAATAGTAATTATTTTAATTTACAATTAAGAATTGTATTATCTTTTTTTTTTTGTTTTATTGTAATTAATTTTTATTCAGTAGATTTTTTTTCCTTAAATCTTTTAAATTTTTTAAAGATAATTTTTGAACAAATATTTATAGGAATAATAATTGGTTTTTCTATTAATTTAATATTTTCTATTTCAAATATAGCTGGAGAAATTTTTGGATCACAAACTGGTCTTTCATTTTCTAATTTCTTTGATATGAATACTTCTTCAAATTTTCCAATTGTATCTCGTTTTTTAAATTTTTTAATATTTTATTTATTTTTATCAATAGATGGTCATTTATGGATTATTCATACTATTGTTCAGAGTTTTAATTATATTCCTATAAATATAAAGTTTTTTGATTTTAGAGTTCTTTTTTTAATTTCGTCTTATTTTAGTTTTGTTTTTATTAGTGGAATACATATTATTTTACCTATTATTGTTATTTTATTATCATTAAATTTAGCTTTATGTTTTTTAAATAAATTTTTTCCTCAATTATCTATATTTTCTATTGGTTTTTCTATAATAACTTTTGCTGGAATGATTTCTTTTTATTTTTTAACTTTTTTTATTATTTCTTATTTAGATACATATTTTTATAAAAATTATTCATCATTATTAAAAATTTTTTATAAAATTGAAAATTAATTTTTTTTATATTAATTTTGTTTTTAAAAAATTTTTTAAAAGATTTTTATCTAATTTTATATTCTTTATATATTGCTTTTTTTCTTGCTATAGGATCATATTTTTTTAATTCTAATTTTTTATTTTTATCGCTTTTATTTTTTGTTGTAGTGTAATAATGTCCAGTTTTTAAAGAAGATATTAATTTTATTTTTATTCTTAAATTTTTTGCCATTTTTTTTTTTCCTTTTTTTTTTTATTTTATATTTTTTAATACGTTTTCAATTCCTTTTTTATTAATTAATCTTATTCCTTTAGTTGAAAGTTTTAATTTTATAAATTTTTTTTCTTTTTTTATCCAAAATTTATGGGTTTTTAAATTTATTTTAAATTTTCTTTTTGTTGCATTTAAAGCATGAGATCTATTATTTCCAAAAATTGTTTTTTTTCCAGTAATTTTACATTTTCTAGACATTATTTTTACCTTTTAATATATTTATTAATATTTTATATTTTTTTAAATTTTAGTAAATATATTAATTTAAATAAATATATTTTTTAATGAAAAAAATCACCAATAAATTTAAAAAATAATATTTTATAAAAAATTTATTTTTTAGAAACTATTATTTTTATTTTTTTAATTCTTTTATTTTTTTTTTTTTTTATATCTTTTAATTGATTTTATTATTTCTTTTTTAGATTCATTAGAATTTTTCCATTTTAATATTTCAGTCCATTTTTTTTTTTCTAATTTTTTATAATATTTAAAGAAATGTGAAATATTTTTTAATATATTTTTAGGTAAATCTTGAATATCATTAACTAATTTATATTCCTTACAAATTTTTTTTGTTGGAACACATATGATTTTATAATCTATACCAGATTCATCTTTCATATTTAACATTCCTATTGGTTTACATTGAATAATAGAATAAGGAATTAATGGATAAGGTGTTATTACTAATGCATCTAATGGATCTCCATCTAAAGATAAAGTTTTATTAATAAATCCATAATTACATGGATAAAACATAGAAGTTGGAATTATTCTATCTACCATAAGTAATTTATTTTTTTTATTTATTTCGTATTTAATAGGTTTAGAATGAGCTTGAATTTCTATTATTACGTATACGTCGTTAGGAACATTTTTTCCTGGTTTTATTTTTTTTAAATTCATATTATTTTTCTTATAAAATAAAGAGAGTTATTTTTAAAAATTTTTTATGTTTAATTATTATATGTGAAGTAAATTATTATCACAATATTTTAAAAATTATATTTTAAATATATAATTTTTTAAAAAATTTTTATAACTTTTTATTTATATTTACATTTTAATTTTAAATTTTTTTAATATTTGAAAAATATTAAAAAAAAAATTACAATAAGAAAACAAAATTAGTTATTTTTTTATATATATTAAAAGAGTCGAAAATGTATGAGATAAAAGAAATACTTAAACAAGAACTTTTTTTAAAAAAAGTTCTTTTAAAATCTTTATCTATGGTAAATAAATTAGTAGATGAATCTTTTATTTTTATTAGAAAAAATTATAATAAAAGTATGACTGTAAGAAACGGAAAAATTGAATATATAGAATTTAATAATGATATTTTTTTTTCTATAGTTGTATATTCTAATTTTAAAAAAGGTTCTGCTTCATCTACGGATTTAAATATTAATTCTATTAAAAAAACTATTTTTTCAGCTATAGAAATTTCTAAATATACTTCTTCAGATAAATATTCTGGTTTACCTGATTTTGATCTTGCTAATTATAAAACTGTTGACTTAGATCTTTTTCATCCTTCTTATATAAATTTTAAAGAGAGTTTTGAATTAGCATATAGTTGTGAAAAATATGCTTTAGATTTTAGTGAGAAAATTGTTAATACTGAAGGTAGTTGTTTTTCTAGTCAAAATAGTATTATTGCTTTTGGAAATACAAAAGGAATTTTAGAAACGTATAAATCTAGTCAATATTTTTTATCAACTTGTGTTATTGCTCAAGATAAAAATTCAAATAAAAAGGAAAGAGATGAATATTATTCTATTTCAAGAAAATTAGATTGTTTAAGTTCTCCTAAATATATAGGAAGGAAGTGTTCTAGAAAAACTTTAATGAAATTAAATCCAGTAAAAATTATAAGTAAAATTTATTCTATAATTTTAACTTCAGACGTTTCTTTTAGTATTTTTCGTTCTTTATCAAAAGCTATTTCTGGTTATGAAGTATATAAAAATTCTACTTTTTTAAGAAATAGTTTAAATAAATTAATTTTTCCAAATTGGTTAAGTATTTATGAAGATCCTCATATCAAAAGAGGAATAGGTTCATTACCTTTTGATAATGAAGGAACTTTAACTCTTCCTCGTTTTATTGTTAAAGATGGAGTTTTAAAAACTTGGTTGTTAGACTCTTATTCTTCTAGAAAATTAAATTTAAAAAATACAGGTCATTCTGGAGGTATTTATAATTGGAAATTAATACAAAAATATAATATTTCTTTTCATAGTTTACTAAAAAAAATGAATACTGGTTTAGTAATAACAGATTTTATGGGAGATGGAATAAATATTGTTAATGGAGATTATTCTAGAGGAGCTTCTGGATATTTTATAAAAAATGGAATTTTTAAATACGCTGTAAGCGAAATTACTCTTTCTGGTAATTTATTTGAAATTTATAAAAATATTTCTGCAATTAGTAATGATTATGATATTAGACAAAATATACAATGCGGTTCTATTCTTATTTCAAATATGATCGTTTCTGGAGTTTAATTATTTTTTTTTAGATTTTTTTTTTTTTTTATTTTTTTTCTTTTTTCTTTTTTTTTTAAAATGATATTATTAAATAAATTCTGTTTTAAAATATTTTATAAATTTTTTATAAAAATTTTATATTTAAAAAAAAAACAAATGAAGTTGACCTATAAGCCGGATTCTGTATTAGACAATCATTAATCTTGACTAAAAATTACTTTTTAGTTCTAGCAGCTTACCCAGGTTTAAGTATGGACAATACTATTTTACCTATATTTAGCTTTGCTCCAGACGGAGTTTACCTATGCTATAACTGTCTCCAATTATACGGTGTGCTTTTACCACACCTTTTCACCCTTACCTTTTATTTATAAAAATTTTTCTATTTTTATTTTTAGGCGGTTATTTTCTGTGGCACTATTCGTAGATTTTCATCTCCCAGATGTTATCTGGCGTCTTGTCCTTTTGGAGTCCGGACTTTCCTCTCTTAAAATTTTTCAGAGCGATTGTCTGGTCAACTTCATTATAAATATTATAATAATTTTTATTTTTTGTCATTATTTTGTTTTTTTAAAAGGTATTTATATAAGCTATTTTTTTTAATATTATAAATTTTTGAAGTTACTAATGCTGTTTTTGTTAAAGATAATAAAGGTTTTAAAATATATAAAGTTTTTTTTATTTTTTTAGATATTTTCTTTTTTTTTTTATTTTTATAACCAGAAATTATTAAAACTATTTCTCCTTTACAAATTAAAGAATTATTTTTATATTTTTTAAAGAAATAATATGCTGTTTGAAGTTTTATTGATTCCCAATATTTTGTTAATTCTCTAGCTAATGTCATTTTTCTTAAAGGTCCTAATTTCTCTACAATATTTTTTAAACTTTTTTTAATTCTATGAGGAGATTCATAAAAAATAATTGTTCTTTTTTCAAATTTTATTTTTTTTATTGTATTACATCTTTTTTTTTCTTGAGAAGGTAAAAAACCTTCGAAACAAAATTTATTAGATGGTATTCCTGATGCACTTAATGCTGTAATAGCAGCACAAGCTCCAGGTAAAGGAACTACTTTTATTTTTTTTTTGTGACATTTTTTTACTAAAATAAATCCTGGGTCATTTATAGTAGGAGTTCCAGCATTTGAAATTAATGCAATATTTTTATTTTTAAGTTTTTTTATAATTAAATTTGTATTTTTATGTTCATTATATTTATGAAAAGAAATAATTTTTTTTTTAATATTAAATTTATTTAATAGTTTTAACGTTATTTTATAGTTTTCAGAAGCAATATAATCAATTTTATTTAATACTTTTATAGCTCTATAAGTAATATCTTTCATGTTTCCTATTGGAGTAGGAACAATAAAAAGTTTTCCATTTTTTTTTTTTTTTTTCATTATTTTCTTTTTTTTTTATTTTTATAATCTAATTTTTTTAAAAAAATTATATCATATTTTTGTATAAATCAATTGTTTTCTTTTTTAGAAAATTGTAGGTAATATATGAGAAGAGTAGTTATTACTGGATTAGGTATTACTTCTAATATAGGGAATAATAAAAAAGAAGTATTAAAATCTTTAAAAAAAGGAAAATCTGGTATTATTTTTTCAAAAGAAATGAAAGAAATAGGAATGAATAGCAATGTTTGGGGGAAAATTAATATAAATTTTTCTAAAATATATAAAAATAAATTTTTTAAATATATGAATAAAGAAACTTTATATTCCTATTTAGCTATTCAAGATGCTATTAAAGATTCTTTTTTACTTAATTCTCAATATGAGAATAATAAAAGAGTTGGTTTAGTTGTTGGGAGTGGTTTTTGTTCTGTAAGAAATTCTAGTTTTAGATTACAAGATAATCAACAATTTTATAGAAATAAATTTAATAAAAATTTTAATAATTCTAATATATATACTTTATTTCAAACAATGAATTCTAATATGTCAGCTTGTTTATCAACATTTTTAAAAATTTCAGGAATTAGTTATTCTATTAGTTCTGCTTGTTCTACATCTGCTAATTGTATTGGTCATGCTTATGAATTAATTAAATTTGGAAAGCAAGATATTATTTTTTCAGGAGGTTCAGATGTATTAACGTTAGATACTGCTTTTTATTTTGATTTAATTAAAGTATTGTCTAAGAAATATAATAATAATCCTAAATTATCTTCAAGAGTTTATGATATTAATCGTGACGGATTTGTGATATCAGAAGGTAGTGGAATAATTGTTTTAGAAGAATTAGAAAAAGCTATATTAAGAAATGCTTATATATATGGAGAAATTATATCATATAGTTCTAATTCTCACGGAAATAGTATGGTTTTTCCATCAGAATTAGGAATATATAGATGTATTAAAAGTGCATTAAAAAATATATTTTCAAAAATTGATTGTATTAATGTACATGCAACTTCTACTAAAATTGGAGATATTATAGAGTTAAATGCAATTAAAAAAGTTTTTAAAAATAAAAAAATTCCTTTGATATCTTCTACTAAATCAATGACTGGTCATTCTTTAGGAGCTTCTGGAGTTCATGAAATAATTTTTTTATTATTAATGTTAAAATATAATTTTATTGCTCCTAGTATTAATATAGAAAAAATGGATCCTAAAATAAAAGGTATAAAAATTGTCACTTCTTATAAGAAAATTAAATTAAATACTGTTATGTCAAATAGTCTTGGTTTTGGAGGTGTAAACACTACATTAGTATTAAAAAAATTTTATAATTAAATATTTTATATTTTTAAATTTATATAGATATTTTAATTTTTATATATTAAGGTGATAATTTTTTATGAATCAATTAGATCAATTAAAAAAATATACGAAAATTGTTTTAGATAGTGGAGATATAAAAAATATTGATAAATATACTCCTTATGATGCAACAACTAATCCTTCTTTAATTTTAAAAGCAATTAAAATGAAAGAATATCAATATTTAATTAAAGAATCTATTAAATATTCAAAAAGAAAAGGAGGAACAAAAAAAAAACAAATAATTAATGCTACTGATAAAATTATTGTGAGTATTGGATCTAAAATTTTAAAAAAAATACCTGGAGTAATTTCTAGTGAAGTAGATTCAAGATTATCTTTTAATACAAAAAAAAGTGTATTAAGAGCGAAGAAACTTATTCATATGTATGAGAAAGAACATGGAATTCCACGCTCAAGAATATTAATTAAATTAGCAGCAACATGGGAATGTATAAAAGCTGCTAAATATTTAGAACAAGATAATATTCATTGTAATTTAACTTTGTTATTTTCTTTTGCTCAAGCTCGTGCTTGTGCTGAAGCAAATGTTTTTTTAATTTCTCCTTTTGTTGGTAGAATATATGATTGGGATAAAATTCATAATCCTTGGAATTTATATAATGTTTTAAATGATAAAGGAGTTCAATCTGTTAAAAAAATTTATAAATATTATAAAAAATATTCATATAAAACTATTATTATGGGAGCTAGTTTTAGAAATGTAGAACAAATTTTAGCTCTTTCAGGATGTGATTGTTTAACAATTTCTCCTGAATTATTAAATGTTCTTCAAAATAGAAATGAAAAAATTTTTAAAAATTTAATTAAACCTAAACTTATTTTAGATCAACCAAGTATAAAATTATCTAAATCTAAATTTCTTTGGTTTCATAATCAAGATGCTATGGCAGTAGAAAAATTATCTGAAGGTATACGTCAATTTGGAATAGATCAAGCTACTTTAGAATCTATTATACAAAAAAATATTTAAAATTTTATATAAAAATTTTTTTATTTTAAATTAATTTTTTATTATTAAGGATAAAAAAATGTTTTTTAAAAAAGATTTATCAAATGTTATTAGAGCTATTAGTATGGATTCAATTCAATTAGCTAATTCAGGTCATCCAGGAGCTCCAATGGGAATGGCTGATATTGCAGAAGTTTTATGGAGGAAATTTCTTAAGCATAATCCAGAGAATCCTTCATGGGATAATAGAGATAGATTTATTTTATCTAATGGTCATAGTTCAATGTTATTGTATAGTTTATTACATTTAACTGGATATAATTTAACTATTTCAGATTTAAAAAATTTTCGTAAATTAAATTCTAAAACTCCAGGACATCCTGAAATTGGTTATACTCCAGGAGTAGAAACTACTACAGGTCCTTTAGGTCAAGGTATTTCTGTAGCTGTTGGAATGGCTATTGCAGAACGTACTTTAGGATTATATTTTAATAGAAAAAATTATAAAATTGTAGATCATTATACTTGGGTGTTTGCTGGTGATGGTTGTTTAATGGAAGGTATTTCGCATGAAGCGTGTTCTTTAGCTGGAACTTTATGTTTAAGTAAATTAATATTATTATATGATAAAAATAATATTTCAATAGATGGGAAAACTGATAGTTGGTTTTCTGAAGATGTAAAAAAAAGATTTGAATCATATAATTGGTATGTTATTAATAATGTAGATGGTCATAATTCAAAAGATATCTTTAATGCTATAAAAAAAGCTAAAAAAATTAAAAATAAACCAGTTATTATAATTTTTAATACAATTATTGGTTTTGGATCACCTAATAAAAATAATACTCCTGAAGTTCATGGTTCTCCCTTAGGAGAAAAAGAAATTATTTTATCTAAAGAAAAATTAAATTGGAAATATAAACCATTTGAAATACCTAAAAATATTTATAAAAAATGGAATGCTAAAAAAAAAGGAATTCAATTAGAAAGGAATTGGAATAAAATTTTTTCTAAATATAAAATTCATTATCCTGATTTAGCAAAAGAATATTTAAGAAGAATAAAAAGAAATTTACCTAAAAATTGGAATAAAATTAATAAGAATTTAATTGATTTTTTAAAAAAAGAAAAAAAATGTATTTCTACTAGACAAGCTTCTCAAAATGTTATTGAATATTTAGGACCTTATTTATTGGAATTAATTGGAGGATCAGCAGATCTTTCTCCTAGTAACTTAACTAAATGGTCACAATCTAAATCGATTAATAAACATGTTTTAGGAAATTATATTCATTATGGAGTAAGAGAATTTGGTATGACATCTATAGCAAATGGAATTTCTCAACATGGTGGATTTATTCCTTACACTTCAACTTTTTTAATTTTTGTTGAATATGCTAAAAATGCTGTTCGTATGTCTGCTTTAATGAAAACTCAACAAATATTAATTTATACGCATGATTCAATTGGATTAGGAGAAGATGGACCAACTCATCAACCTATTGAACAATTATCAAGTTTAAGAATGACTCCAAATATGAGTGTTTGGAGACCTTCTGATTCTATAGAAACAGCGTATGCATGGAAATTTTCAATAGAAAGAAAAAAAGGACCAACAGCATTAATTTTATCTAGACAAAATTTAAGTTTTATTAATAGAACTAATTTTCAGATTAAGAATATTAAAAAAGGTGGATATATATTAATAGATAGTAATAAAAAATTAGATATAATTTTTATATCTACAGGATCAGAATTAAATTTAGTTATTTTAGCCGCAAAAAAATTAATTAATTTAGGATATTCTGTTCGTGTAGTTTCTATGCCTTCTACAGATGTTTTTGACAATCAAAAAAGTTCTTATAAAGAATTAGTTTTACCTAAAAAAGTAAAAAATAAGATAGTTGTGGAGGCAAGTTATAAGGATTTTTGGTATAAATATGTTGGTTTTGATGGAAAAATTATAGGAATGAAAACTTTTGGAGAATCAGCTTCTTCTGATGAATTATTTAAGAAATTTGGGTTTACAGTGAAAAATATTGTTAAGAAATCTTTATCTTTAATTAAAAAATAATTAATTCTTTTAAAAAATTTTTAAAAAAATATTTTTAAAATAGATTTTATTTTTTTATATTTTTTTAGATTTATTTTTTATATATTTATGTTTAAATATAAACAAAAATAAAAAAATATATTAATTTAATTAAAGTTGAAAATTAATTATGCTTAATAAAATTATTAAATTAAGTAAAAAATTTATAAAGATTCCTTCAGTTAGTCCTTATGATTTAGGGTGTCAAAAAATTATTTTTAAGAGATTAAAAAAAATTGGATTTACTATAGAAAATATTAATATTAATAAAACAAATAATTTATTAGCATTTAAAGGTAAAGGAAAGACATTAATTTTTTTAGGTCACACTGATGTTGTTCCTGTTGGAAATATAAAAAAATGGAAAACTAATCCTTTTAATCCTATTATTATAAATGATTTTTTATTTGGAAGAGGAATTTCTGATATGAAAGGTTCTTTAGCTGCAATGATAGTTGCTACTGAATCTTATATTCAAGAAAATCCATTTCATAAAGGAAGAATATCTTTTTTAATTACTTCAGACGAAGAATCTTCAGGTAATGATGGAACAGTAAAAGTAGTAAAAATTTTAAAAAAAAGAAAAGAAATGATAAATTATTGTTTAGTTGGAGAACCAACAAGTAATACTGTTCTAGGTGATGTTATTAAAAATGGAAGAAGAGGCTCATTAAATGTAAATTTAATAATTTATGGAAAACAGGGGCATATTGCATATCCAAATCTTGCAGAAAATCCTATTCATAAAATATTAAATTTTGTTCATCAATTAGTTAATTTTAAATGGGATAAAGGAAATAATTATTTTCAACCTAGCGTTTTACAAATTTCTTATATCTCTTCTGGAATAAAGAATATTACAAATGTTATTCCTGATTTTTTAAAAATTAATTTTAATATTCGATATAATACAGAAATTAATAAAAAAATTATTATTTTTCAAGTAAAAAAATTTTTATTAAAATATAATTTAAAATATAAAATAAAATGGGTTCATTCAGCAAAACCATTTATTACCAAATCAGGTAAATTATTAAAAGTAGTAAAAAAATCTATTTATAAATATAATTCTTTCTTTCCTGTTTTATCTACTTCTGGAGGTACTTCAGATGGACGTTTTTTTTCTGATATGAATACTGAAATAATTGAATTAGGTTTAGTTAATAAAACTATACATAAAGTAAATGAATGTGTAAAAATAAAAGATTTACTTTCTTTAAGTATAATATATAAAAATATTTTAAAAAATATTTTTATTTAATATTTTTTTCTAGTTTTTTTCTTTTTATTTTTTTTTTTTTTTTTATTTTTTTTTTTATTTATAAATATAATATATATTATTAAATATTTTTTTAGATTGAAATATATTTCTTATGAAATATATTTCAATTTTTTTAAAATTTTTTTATTTTTTATTATAAATTTTTTAAATAATTTAAGTTAAAAATTTTTCTTAAAAATATTGAAATTATTTTCTTTTTTTATTTTTAATTTTGTAGATTTTAATATTTTTAAAATTCTTTTTTTTGTTTTTTTTGAAGGTTGAGTCATAGGTAATCTTAATGTACTATTTTTTATTAATCCAATTTTTTTAGCAAACCATTTTATTGGTATAGGATTAGATTCTATAAATAAAATTTTATGTAAATTTATTAGTTTTTTATTTATTTTTCTAGCTTTTTTAAATTTTTTTTTTAATGCTAAATTACATATTGTTGACATTTCTTGAGCTGCAATATTTGATGTAACTGATATTACTCCATTTCCACCTAATTGAATAAAATCTAAAGCAGTAGAGTCATCTCCACTTATAATTAAAAAGTTTTTTTTAACTAAATATTTAATTTCATAAAATTTAGATAAATTTCCACTAGCTTCTTTAATTCCTATAATATTTTTTAATTTTGATAATTTTTTAATTGTCTTAGGTAATAAATCACATCCCGTTCTTGATGGAACATTATAAAGAATTTGAGGAATAGAGGTATTTTCTGAAATTTTTTTAAAATGTTGATATAAACCTTTTTGAGAAGGTTTATTATAGTAAGGGGTAACACTTAAACATGCAGATATTCCAGTTTTTTCAAATTTTTTGGTAAGAATTATAGCTTCATTAGTGGAATTTGCTCCAGTACCTGCGATAATAGGTATTCTGTTATTAGAAATTTCTAAAGTGCATAATACAAGATTTATATGTTCTTTTTGAGTTAATGTAGAAGATTCTCCAGTTGTTCCAACAGAAATTATAGCTTTTGTTTTATTTTTTATATGATAGTTTATGATATTTTCTAAACTTTCTAAACAAATGTTTCCTTCTTTATTCATAGGAGTAATAAGTGCTACCATGTTACCTTGAAACATTTTTTATTTTTTCCATGATAAGTTTTATTATTAATTTTTTAAAAAAAATTTTTTCTCTTTTTTTATTTTTTTAAATTTTTAAAAATCTTCTTTTTTATTTTATTTTTTTATTTAATAGTATTTTTTTTGAAATATTATTTTTTTAAACATTGAGCTTTAAATCTTAATATATGATCCATAATTACTATTGATACCATAGATTCAGTAATAGGTACAGCTCGAATTCCTACACAAGGATCGTGTCTACCTTTTGTAATTATTTCAATTGATTCATTATTTATATTAATTCCTTGAGCTGGAATACGTATACTTGATGTTGGTTTAAAAGCACATTTTATAATAATATTTTGTCCATTACTTATTCCTCCTATAATTCCTCCATCTCGATTACTTAAATATCCTTTAGAATTCATTTCATCTCGATGTTCAGTTCCTAATTTTTGTATTACAGAAAATCCATCACCAATTTCTACTCCTTTAACTGCATTTATACTCATAATAGCATGAGCTATTTCTGCATCTAATTTATCAAATACTGGTTCTCCTAATCCAATTGGAGGATTTTTTACTATTGTTGTTATTTCTGCTCCTATTGAATTACCTTCTTTTTTTATTTTTCTTATTAATCTTTCTATTTCTTTTATTTTTTTAATATCAGAACAAAAAAAATCATTTTTTTCTATTTCTGAAAATGAAACTAAAGGACAGTTTATTTTTCCAATTTTAGATAAATATCCTTGTATTGTTATTCCAAAATTTTTTTTTAGATATTTTTTTGCAATTGCTCCTGCAGCTACTCTCATCACGGTTTCTCGAGCTGAAGCTCTTCCTCCTCCTCTATAATCTCTAATTCCATATTTTTTTTGGTAAGTATAATCAGCATGACCCGGTCTAAAAGATTTTTTTATTTCTTTATAATCATTTGATCTTTGATCAGTATTTTTTACAATTAATCCAATACTAGTTCCTGTTGTTTTATTTTTAAAAACTCCTGATAATATTTTTACCTTATCTAATTCTCTACGTTGTGTTGTATATTTAGATTTTCCAGGTCTTCTTCTATTTAATTCATTTTGTATATCTGAAGAATAAATTGTTAAGCCTGGAGGAGTTCCATCAATAATGCATCCTAATGAATCTCCGTGAGATTCTCCGAATGTAGTAACCGTAAATATTTTTCCTATTGAATTTCCTGACATATTTAACCTTTTTATGTTTTATATGCTGTTGAAGAAAATTTGAAAATATACATTTGATAAGTTATTATTAATACAAAATTTTTTATTAATAAAAATTATATTTTAAAAATTTTAAGTATATTTTATTTAAATTATTTTTAAAAAAAATTGTATTAAATATAAATATTTTTTACTTATATTTTTTAAATTTCTTTTATTAAAATAAATTAATATAAATACTAACGTTATTTTGGTATTAAAAGATGAGTAAAAATAATTTTTTAAAATCTAAAGATAAAAAAATTTTTAGAAAAAATTTACCTAGAATAAAAAAAATAGTTCAAGATAAGGTTTATCATATAAATAATAATTTTTTTTGTTTATATCGAGATAAAAAAAAATTATATCAAGAGTATTTGCATAGTGATTATTTTTCTTATACTAATTCTAATAAAAAATTTAATAATAATCCACTTCGTTATATTAGATATAATTGTAACATGCATACATTAAAAAAATTGAAAAAAGGTTATTATATTCCTAAAATTTTTTTAGATTTTCATGGATTAACTCAATATGAAACAAAAATAGAGTTAGGAAAAATAATGTATTTTTGTATTAAAAAAAAAATTAATTGTTTTAATATAATGCATGGATATGGAAAAAATATATTAAAAAAACAAATTCCATTATGGTTATCTAGACATCCTAATGTAGTTGCTTTTCATCAATCTCCAAAAAATTTTGGATTTGATGCAGCTATTATAGTTTTAATTGATTTTTAATTTTTTATTTTTTTTAAATATATAAATTGATATATTTTAATAGAAAAAATACAAAAATTTTTTCTCTTATTTTTTTATTTTATTAAATTTTTTAATAAATTTTTTAATAAAAGGTTATAAAAATATTAAATAACTATAGATTAAGTATAGTAATTCAAAAATCTGGAAGTTTAAGTAGAAATGCTAAAAATTTATTAATAAATTTTGGAATAAAAATTAATTTAAAATAAGAAAAATTAATATCTTTTTCTGAAAATATATTTATTAATTTTTTAAAAGTAAGAGGTGATGATATTCTTAGATTAATTATGAATAAAATATTTTATTTAGGTATATTTATAGGAAATGTATTAAAAAAATATTAAGTAGAGAATTTAAAAAAATAAAAATTTTTATTTAAATTATTTTTAAATTTAAATTTTGGAATTTGTAGATTATTAGCTTGTACTAAAAATTATTTATATCAAAATTTAAGTTTTTTTAAAAATTTTAAAGTTTTTACTTCTTATTCTTATATTTAAAAAAAATATATTGAAAAAAATTTAAATTTTAAATTTTTTATATTAAAAGGATTTTTAGAAATTTCTTCGAGAGTAGAATTATCAGATATAATTTTTGATTTAGTTTTTATTAGGGTAACGTTAGAAGTTAATAATTTATATGAAACTAATTTTATATATAGATTAAATGATCAAATTATATCAAAAACTGGAAAGATTTCTAAAATTAAAAAAGAATTAATACGTAAATTAATTACTTGAATCAAAGGTGTAATTAAATCTATGGAATCTAAATATATTATTTTACATATTTTTATTTTTAAAGTTTAAAAAAATAATTTCTTTATTAAAAGAAGTAGAAATTCTTACAATATTAAAATTAGTTAAAAATAAAAAAAAAGTTGTTATTTATATGGTAAGTAAAGAAAATTTTTTTAAAATATAATTAAAAATTTAAAAAATTAGGTGAAATATCTATATTAATTTTACTAATTTAAAAATAATGGAATAAAATTAATATGAAGTTATTTAATAAAATTATATTTTGGAATGATTTATCTAAATATGAATAATATGTTATTTTAAAACGTTCTATTTTAAATAAAATTAATTATTTTCAAAAGAAAGTTTCTAACATTATTAAGAATGTTATTTTAAAAAAAAGATTTAGATTTAAAAAATTATACTAAGTTATTTTATAAAATTAAAATTAATACTATTAAACTAAAAAAAAATTTTTTATGTGTTAAAAATTATATAAATAAAGATTTTAAACATTCTTTTGATTAAGCTATAAAAAATATTTATTTTTTTATAATAAATAAAAAATAAAAAATTTAAATATTGAAGTGATGCTTAGAATTAAGTTTTAATAAATTATGACTTCTATTAATTCTGTTTTTTTTTATATTCTAAAAGGTTTTTCTTCTTTATTTTTTGTTTTATTGATTTTCAATACCTAATAAAATTTTTGGTTGTAAAAAACGTTTCTATTTATTTTCTACCACCTATTTCAAAAAAAATATTATATATTTTTGATATTTTTAAAATATATAATATATAAAATTAGAGGAGCTTAAGAAATATTAGAATTTTCTTTTGGAACAAAAAGTGTTAAAAAAGTTGATAAGATTTTTTGGTATAGGATAATGATATGTTACTGAATCTAAACGTCAAGTAAGTTCTTTTTTTTAATTCTGTATTAATAAATATGTTAGTGGGTTTTTTAAAATTATTAATTATTACTGATTTTTATGAAAATAGTGATTTTATTGATTTTGATTTATTATCTCAAAAAGAATATAAAAAAAAATTCTAAATTTTTTAGTTATTTTTTTTAAAGAAATTACTAAGAAAGTTATTTTAAGTATTTATAATCAAATTAAAAAATTAAAAAATTTTAAAATTATAAAAAAACAGTTTTAGATAAAAGTCGAATTATTTTTTCAAATAATTTAGAAGAATGTATAAAAATTTCAAATTTCTATGTATCAGAACATTTAATTATTCAAAGAAAAAATTATAAAAATTTATTAAAAAAAATTACTAATACTAGTTCTATTTTTTTTTTTTTTTTTTTTATTTTTTTTTATTTGTTTATTATTTTTTTTGAATTTTTATTCATCTGAATCTTTTTGAGATTATATTTCTAGAACTAATTATATTACTCATTTATGAATTTTAAAAAACTTATTTTAGAGTTACTTTAGATTTTTTTCAAAAAAATCAGTGTTCAAGAATTTACTAAAGATGGGTTTTTAAGTTTTTCTTCTACTATATAAAAATTTTTTTAGAAGAAAATATGATAGTTCATAAAAATTTTAAAAAAATATGTGATTATCTTTTTTAATGGAATAATTAATAATGATAGATATAAAAAAATTAGTTAGAAAAAATATAAGAAATTTAATTCCTTATCAATCTGCTAGAAGTATTAAAAGTAATGGAGATATTTGGTTAAATGCTAATGAAATGCCTTTTCCAAAAAAAAATACTTTTTTTTTTAAAAATCTTAATAGATATCCTAGAGATGAATATTCTTTATTAATTCGTTCTTATGCTTCATATTTAAATATCAATAAAATTAATATTTTAGCGACAAGAGGATCAGATGAAGCTATTGAGTTATTAATTAAAGCTTTTTGTGAACCTAAAAAAGATAAAATTATGTTTTTTCCTCCAACTTATGATATGTATTCGATTTATTCAGAAATATTAGGAATAGAAAGTGTTAAAGTTTTTCAATTAAAAAAATTTAAATTAGATATTAATACTATTAAAAAAAATATGAATAATATAAAAATAATTTTTATATGTAATCCAAATAATCCTACAGGAACTATAATTAAAAAAAAAGATATTATAAAAATTTTAAAAATTTCTCATAATAAATGTTTAGTAGTAGTAGATGAAGCATATATAGAATTTTGTATAAAAAAAACTTCTATAGATATTTTAAAAAAATATTCTAATTTAGTAATATTAAGAACGTTATCAAAAGCTTTTTCTTTAGCTAGCATACGTTGTGGATTTGTTATATCTAATTATAAAATTATTAATGTTTTAAAAAAAATAATTGCTCCTTATCCTTTAGCTACTCCAGTTTTAAAGATTGCTTTAAATGCGTTTTCTCATAGTAATTTAGATTATATGAAATATAAAATTTTAAAATTATATAGAAATAAAAATTTTCTTATTAATAAATTAAAAAAAAATTTTCATGTAAAAAAAATATTTCCTAGTTATACAAATTTTTTATTAGTTAAATTTCATTCTTCTAAAGATGTTTTTAATTTATTTTTAAAAAAAAAAATCATTTCTAGAGATCAAAGTAATAAAGTTTTTTTAAAAAATTGTATTAGAATATCTATTGGTACTAAAAAAGAATGTTTATCTTTATTAAATTCTTTAGTTTCTAAAAAAAAAGATATTAATTAATAAAATTAATTAAATAGGATTTTAATGATAAATAAACTTTTTTATAGATAGATAGAATATTAATTTATAAACCTTCTATATTTTTAAAATAGATAAATTAAAAAAAATAAAATTTGAACTTAATGTAATTTCTATTTTAATTAAATTTAAAAAATTAAATTATGAATTTATTATTATTAATCAAAATTGATTAGAAAATAAATTTTTCCATTACATTATTTTTATTTATATCAGAATTTTATTCTTTTTATATTTTTTTTAGGAAATTTTTTTTAAAGATATATTAATATTTTCTTATTTAGAAAAAGATTTTTATTTATATAGAAAACTTAAATTAGGTTTTTTAAAAAATAGATTTTTTAAATAAAAAAAAATTACTAAAAAAATTATTTTATTATTAAAGATCGTTATTCTGATTTAATTTTTCATAAAAATATTGGAATTAAAGAATTTTTATATGATAGAAATTTATGTAATTGAAAAAAATATATAAAAAAATTACTGATAAAATTTAATCTTTAATAGCGTTTATAAAAACAAATGAAATAAAAGTATATTTAAAAGTTTCTTTAAATAATAAAAAAAAAAATTTATTAATACAGGTATTTATTTTTTTTATCATATATTAAAAAAAATATCTGTACATTTTTCAATTTATATGAATATTAGATCTTTAGGTGGTTTAAATGTTGATGATCATCATACATTAGAAGATATAGATATTGTTTTAGGAAAATATTTGTTTAAATTTTTAAAAAAATAAAAAAGTTTAAATAGCTATGGTTTTATTATTCCAATGGATAAAAGTTTATCTTTATTTATTTTAGATATTTTTAATCGACTTTATTTAAATTTTCAAGTAGTTTTTAAATATCAAAAAGTAGGAAATTTAAGTACATAAATAATTTATTTTTTTTTATTTTTTTAGTTTATTTTATAAAAATTATTTTACATATTAAATTTTATGGAAATAATAATTTTCATTATTTACAAAGTTTATTTAAAGTTTTTGTTTAAATGTTAGATAAAACAATTAAAAAAAATAAATCTAAAATATTAAGTTTAAAGGGTATTTTATAATGAATATAGTTATTTTAGATTCTGGTTTTTCTAATTTATCTTCTATTTATTGGGCAATAAAAAGACTTGGTTATAATCCAATTATTAGTTTTGATAAAAAAATTATTAAAAATTCTGATAAATTAATTTTTCCTGGTATAGGTACTCCTAGTTTTTTATTAAAGAATTTAAAAAAATATCATTTAATTGATGTAATTAAAACGTATAAAAATCCAATTTTAGGTATTTGCTTAGGTATGCATTTGTTTTTTAAATATATTGAAGAAAGTAAAAATACTTTAATGTTAGATATTTTTAATAATAAAAATATTTATAAATTTAGAAAAAATAAAATAATTATACCTCATATAGGTTGGAATAAAGTATATTTTAAACAAAAACATCCTTTATTTAACAATCTTTTAAGTGGAGATTGGTTTTATTTTATTCATAGTTATTTTTCATTAGTAAGTTCTATTACTATAGCAAAAACTTGTTATGGTTTTTTTTTTAGTTCGGTAGTTCAAAAAAATAATTTTTTTGGAGTTCAATTTCATCCAGAAAAATCTGGAAAATCAGGTATGATTTTATTAAAAAATTTTTTAGAGATTTATTAAAAATAATTCTTTATTTTTAAATTTTATAAAAGATAAAATTGTTTATTTATATAAAAAAATTATTTTTATAAAAAAGAATATAAAGTAAATTATATAGATTATATTAAGAATTTTATTAAAAATAATATTAAAAATATTCATATAGCATATTTAAGTAGTATAAAAAATCTTAATAAAAGACAATTTTCTTTTTTAAAAAATATGTTTAATATTTTTAATATTAATATTTAAATCAGAGGAGGTATAAGAACTGATAAAGATATAGGAAATTTAATTTTTTTTAGGATTTAAAAAAGCAATTATAGGATCTTTAGAAATTATAAATTTTAATAAAGTAAAAAATTAAATTAATAAATATAGCTCTAATTGTATTATGTTAGCATTAGATGTTATTATAAAAAATAATATAAAAGAAGTAGTTATTTCACGTTAGACTAATAATACTTGAATTAAAATTGAAAAAAATTATTAAAAATTTTTCTAAAATTGGAATAAAATGTATTTTATCTAAAGATATTTCTAAAAATGGGATTTTAAATAGTTCAAATATATTTTTATATTTAGAATTGATAAAAAAATTTCCTAATATTTCTTTTAAAGTTTCTAAAGGAGTAGTTAGTTTAGAAGATATTGTAAATTTAAAAAAGTTGGAATTAAGAATATTATAATTGGAAAAGCATTTTTATAAAATAAATTTACTTTATCTGAGGCTATTAAATGCTTTCAAAAAGAATAATTCCATGTCTTGATGTAAAAAATGGATTAGTTGTGAAAAGATTTCAATTTAAAAATTATAAAATTATTGGAAATATATTATCTTTATCAAATAGATATATAAAAGAAGGAGCTGATGAATTATTTTTTTATGATATCTCTTCATCTATTAAAAATACTTTAGTTAATAAGAATTGGATTTCTATGGTTTCAGAAATAATAAATATTCCTTTTTGTGTAGGTGGAGGAATAAAAAATTTTCAAGATGCTAAAAAAGTTTTATGTTATGGTGCAGATAAAGTATCTATTAATTCTTATGCTATTAAAAATCCTTATTTAATTAGTGAAATTGCAGAAAAATTTGGAGTTCAATCTGTAGTGGTAGGTATTGATTCTTTTTATTGTCCAAAAGAAAAAAAATATTTTGTAAATAAATATATAAGAGATAAAAATTTTATAAAAAAAACTGATTTAGAAACTTGTTTTTGGGTTGAAAAAGTTCAAAAATTAGGAGCTGGAGAAATTGTTTTAAATTCTATAGATCAATATGGAATGAAAAATGGATATGATCTTAAACAATTATGTGAAATAAGAAATATTTGTAAAGTTCCTTTAATTGCTTCTGGTGGTGCTGGTAATATTAATCATTTTTATGATGTTTTTAAATTTTCAAATGTGGATGGATCTTTAGCTTCATCTGTTTTTCATGAAAAAATTATTTATATACCTTATTTAAAAAAAATTTTATTTAGTAAAAATATTGAGATTAGAAAATGTTAAAAATAAAAGAAATAGTAAAAAATTTAGATTGGAAAAAAGCTAATGGATTAATTCCTTTTATTTCTTAATATTATTTGTACAAAATAAAGTGCTAATTCATGGTTATATGAATAAAAAGTCTTTAAAAAAACTTTTAATACTAATTTCTTAAGTTTTTCTCATACAAAAAATTGTTTATCAACTAAATCATAAACTTCTAAAATTATCTTAAAGTTGTTAAAATTTAAGATTTTGATTAAGATTCATTATTGATTTTAGTTAAATCTATAGGAAAAAAGTGTCATTTAAATAATAATAGTTGTTTTATTTTAAAAAAATAAAAATATATCTTTTATTTTAGAATTAGAAAAAATATTAGAAAATTAAAAAAAAAAATTCTTAAAAATAATTTTTATACTTGTTCTTTATACAAAAAATGTATTAATAGAATTTCTAAAAAAGTTAGAGAAGAAGCTATAGAATTAATTGTTTTTTCTTTATCTGAAAATAAAAAAGAAATTATTAATGAATATAGTGATTTATTATATTATTTACTAGTTTTAGTACATCATGTAAATTTAAAATTTTCAGATATTTTAAAAAAAATTAAAAAAATAATATTTTAATAATTTTTTATATATAATTTTATAAATTTTTTAATTTATAAATATAAATTTTATTTTATAATAATAAAAAATTTAAAAAATATAAAAAAAAAAGGAAAAAATGATGTTTTTAAATGACATTGGAGTTTTAGGAATGGCTGTTATGGGAAGAAATTTAGCGTTAAATATAGCTAATAAAAAATATTCTGTTTCAATTTTTAATCGATCAAAAGAGAAAACTAAAGAAGTTATATTGAATTATAAAAAAAAAAATATTTTTCCTTTTTTTAATATAAAAGATTTTATTTTATCGTTAAAAAAACCTAGAATAATTTTATTAATGGTTCAATCTGGAAAAGCTACGGATCAAACAATTAATTCTATAATACCGTATTTAAGTAAAAAAGATATAATTATTGATGGAGGAAATAGTTTTTATAAAGATACTATTAAGAGAAATTCTAAATTAAGTAAAATAGGTTTAAATTTTTTAGGAGTTGGAATATCTGGAGGAGAAGAAGGAGCTTTAAATGGACCTTCAATAATGCCTGGAGGAGATTTTAAATCTTATTCTAAAGTTTCTAATTTATTTAAAAAAATCTCCGCAAAAACAAAAAAAAATTTTCCATGTGTTTGTTATATTGGTCCTAATGGTTCAGGTCATTATGTAAAAATGGTGCATAATGGGATTGAATATGGAGATATGCAATTAATTGCTGAATCTTATTTTATATTAAAAAATTCTTTAAATTTAAGTAATAAAGAATTATCTAGTATTTTTTTAAAATGGAATACAGGAGAATTAAAAAGTTATTTAATTGAAATTACTCAAAAAATTTTTTTAAAAAAAGATTCTTCAAATAAATATATTTTAGATTATATTTTAGACAAAGCAGAAAATAAAGGTACTGGAAAATGGACTAGTAAAAGTTCTTTAGATTTAAATGAACCATTATCTTTAATTACTCAGTCTGTTTTTTTTAGATATTTATCTTCTTTAAAATTACAAAGAACATTAGCATCACAAATTTTATATGGACCAAAAAAATATAAAAAAATTTTAAATAAAAAAAAATTTATCGAACATGTTAGACGTTCTTTATATTTAGGAAAAATTATTTCTTATGCTCAAGGATTTTCTCAATTACAATCAGCTTCAAAAAAATATAATTGGAATTTAAATTATTCTAATATTTCAAAAATATTTAGAGCTGGATGTATTATTCGAGCTAATTTTTTAAAAGAAATTATTCGTGCTTATAAAAAAAATAATAATTTAAAAAATTTGTTATTAACTTCATATTTTACAGAAATATCTAATATATATCAAAAATCTTTAAGAAAAATTGTATCTTATTCAATTATCCATGGAATACCTGTTCCTGCATTTTCTGCTGCTATTTCATATTATGATTCTTATAGATCTTCTATTCTTCCCTCTAATTTAATACAAGCTCAAAGAGATTATTTTGGAGCTCATACTTATTTAAGAATAGATAAAAATGGAATTTTTCATACTAATTGGTTAAAATAGATTTAGATATTTTTTAATTATATTTTTTTTAAATAAAAATAATAATTTTTTTAATATTTTATTTTTTTTTAAATTTTATATAATATTCTTAAAAAAAACCTTCTTAGAAAAATTTTAATGATATTTTACCTAAGAAGGTTTTATTTTCTATTTAATTTTATATTTTTTTGTTATTTTTTTTATTTTTTTAGAATTCCAAATAGTATTATAAATTTTTAACATTATTTTTATTATTGTTTTATTTATATTTTTATTTATTTTAGTTGCATAAAATTTCTTTTTTTTATATTTCATACAAATATTTATTTTTTCTAATAAATTTTTATTTTTTATTATAGAAATTATTTTAAAATTGTTTAATTTAACATTTATTTTTGTAATTTTATTTAATCCTTTACATATTTCATTAATTATTTCATTTTTTGTTTTATTTATATATTTTTTTATTTTTTTTCCACAAAGTATATTAATATAAATTTTTGTTTTATTTTTATTTTTAAAAGTAATTTTAAATTTTTTTAAAATAAAATAATTTTTTTTAAATTTTTTGGATTTTTTAAAAGCTAATGATTCTAAATCATAATCAAATATTTGTCCTTTTTTATCAGCTAATTTTAAGAAATTTTTATATAATTTTGTTAAATTATAATATTTTTTTTTATATCCCATTTCTTTCATTCTTTGTTTAACTGCAGCTCTACCTGATCTGGATGTTAAATTAAATTTTTTATTTTTTAATCCTATTTCTTTTGGAGATATAATTTCATAATTTTTTCTATTTTTTATTATTCCGTCTTGGTGAATTCCTGAAGAATGAGAAAAAGCGTTTTTACCTATTATAGCTTTATTTACTGGTATTGAAATATTACATATTTTACTAATTATTTTACTAGTTCTATAGATTTTTTTATGATTAATTTGAGTAAAAAAATTTAATAATTTCTGTCTAGTTTTTATTGCCATTATAATTTCTTCTAATGCTGTATTTCCTGCTCTTTCTCCTACTCCAGTAATTGTTCCTTCTATTTGACGAGCTCCAGCTTGTATTGCTGAAATAGAATTTCCTACTGCCATTCCTAAATCATTATGACAATGTACTGAAATAATTGTTTTATCAATATTAGGTACACGTTGATATAGTGTTTTAATAATTTTACTAAATTCATTTGGAATAGTATATCCTACTGTATCTGGGATATTTATAGTTTTTACTCCATTTTTTATTAGTAGTTCTACTATTTTACATAAGTTATCAATAGATGTTCTTCCTGCGTCTTCGCATGAAAATTCTATATCATCAGTGTATTTTTTAGCTATTTTAATAGATTTTATAGCCATTTTTTGTATATCTTTAAAATTTTTTCTTAATTTAGATTCAATATGTAATTTTGAAGTACCTAAAAATAAATGAATTCTAAAATTTTCTAATTTAGACATGGCTTTTGCTGCAATTTTTATATCTTTTTCTACACATCTAGCTAAACTGCATATAGTACTTTTTTTAATATTTTTACTTATTTCTTGTACAGATTTAAAATCTCCAGGTGAAGATATTGGAAATCCTACTTCTATTACATCAATTTTCATTTCTTCTAAAGCTAATGCTATTTCTATTTTTTCTTTTGTATTTAAACTACTTTTTAGAGATTGTTCTCCATCACGAAGAGTTGTATCAAAAATAATAATTTTTTCTTTCATTTATTCTTCTTATATAAAATTTTTTAATAAAAAATTTTTTATTAGTTTGTATATAAATTTTTATATATTAATTAATTTTTTGTTATTAGGAAAATAATTTTCTTTTTTCTAAATATTCTGGTATTTTTTTCTTTTCATAATTTATAATTTTTTTTATTTTTTTTAATGTTAAATCAATTTTATCTAATCCTTTTAATAATTTAAATCGATAAAATTTATTAATTTTAAAATTATATTTTATTTTATTTAAAATAATTTTTTTACTAATTAAATTTATTTTACATTTATAAATTTTATTTTTTTTAATTATAGAAATTATTTCTTGAATTTTTTTTTCAGATAATTTAATAAGTAATAAATTATTATTTATACTATTGTTATAGAAAATATCTGAAAATTTTGATGAAATAATAACTCGGTATCCATAATCCATTAATGCCCATACTGCATGTTCTCTTGAAGATCCACAACCAAAATTTTTTCCTGTAATTAATATACTAGATTTTTTATATTTTTTTTTATTTAAAATAAATTTTTTATTAATTTTTTTTTTTTTATCTAAAAATCTCCAATTATAAAAAAGATTTTTTCCAAATCCTTCTTTTGTTGTTTTTTTTAGAAATTGTTTAGGTATTATTATATCTGTATCAATATTCATAATATTAATAGGAGTAATAATTCCTTCATGTATTTCAAATTTTTTCATAAAATTTTCCTTTTTTTATATAATTTTCTAACATCTACAAAATAACCAAAAATTGCAGATGCTGCAGCCATAGATGGACTTACTAAATGTGTTCTTCCTCCTCTTCCTTGTCTCCCTTCAAAATTTCTATTACTAGTAGAAGCACATCTTTCTCCGTTTTTTAATCGATCTTTATTCATTCCTAAACACATTGAACATCCAGGATTTCTCCATTCAAAACCTGATTTTATAAAAATTTTATGTAATCCTTCTTTTTCAGCTTGTTTTTTAACTGGGTTAGATCCTGGGACAATTATAGCTTGTACATTTTTATTGATTTTTTTTCCTTTTATTATTTTTGAAACTTCTCTAAGATCTTCAATTCTTGAATTAGTGCATGATCCAATAAAAACTTTGTTTATTTTTAAATTTTTTAAATAAGAATTAGGTTTTATATTCATGTACAAAAAAGCTTTTTTTGCTGATTTTAATTGATTTTTATTTTTGAAATATTTTAATTTAGGAGTTTTTTGATCAATAGAAATAATTTGATCAAGATTTGTTCCCCACGTTATCTGAGGTTTTAAAGAAGTAATATCTATATTTATTTTTTTTTCAAAATAAGCATTTTTATCTGATTTTAATGTTTTCCAATATTTTAAAGATTTAATCCAATTTTTTTTTTTAGGAGAAAAAAGCTTTTTCTTTAAGTAATTAAAAGTAATTTTATCTGGTTTTATAATTCCAGCTTTAGCTCCCATTTCTATTGTCATATTACAAATTGTCATTCTTTCTTCCATAGTACAATTTTTTATTACATTTCCACAAAATTCAATAACATATCCTATTCCTCCTGAAGATCCAACTTTTCTTATTATATATAATATGATATCTTTAGCTGTTATTCCTTTTTTACGTTTCCCTTTAACTTTAATTTTCATATTTTTAAATTTTTTTTCTTGTATTGTTTGTGTAGCTAATACATGTTCTACTTCTGATGTTCCAATTCCAAATGATAAAGCTCCAAAGGCTCCATTAGTAGATGTGTGAGAGTCTCCACATACTACTGTCATTCCAGGTAATATCATACCTTGTTCTGGAGCTATTACATGCACTATTCCTTGTTTTTTATGAGAAATATCATATAAAGGTATATTAGATTTTTTGCAATTTTTTATTAATTGTTTCATTTGAATTTCTGCCATTTTTCCAGAAGCAGAAATTTTTTTTTTAATAGTAGAAACATTATGATCCATTGTAGCAAAAGTTTTATCAGGTCTTCTTACAGATCTATTATTTATTTTTAGAGAATGAAAAGCTTGAGGAGAAGTTACTTCATGAATTAAATGAAGATCTATATATATAATTGGATTATTTTCATCTGAATTAATTAAATGTGAATTATATATTTTTTGATATAATGTTTTTTTCATTTTTATATTCTTCTATTAGAGATTTTGAGATTTCATTTCCCATTTGTTTAGTAGTAATAAATTTTTTTCCATCAGATAAATCAAATGTTTTAAATCCTTTCATTAATGTTTTTTTTACTGATAAATTTATTAATTTAGATATATGATTTAATTTTAAACTATATTTTAATAGCATAGAAAAAGATAAAATTTGAGCAATTGGATTTGCTATATTTTTTCCTTTTATATCTGGAGCTGATCCACCAGCTGGTTCATATAATCCAAATTTTTTTGAATTTAAACTTGCTGATGGTAGCATTCCTATAGATCCTGTTAAAATTCCACATTCGTCTGATATAACATCTCCAATTAAATTTGGACATAAAATAACGTCAAATTGACTTGGATTTTTTATAATTTGCATAATTGCATTATCAAAATATAAATGAGAAATTTTTACTGTAGGATAATTTTTAGATACTTCATTTACTGTTTTTCTCCATAATTTTGATGTTTTTAAAACATTTGCTTTATCAATAGATGTTATTTTTCTTTTTCTTTTTAATGCAGTTTTAAATGCTATTTTTGCTATTTTAACTATTTCTTTTTTTTTATATATAGAAGTATCTAATGCATAATGTTCTTTTTTATTTTTTATTTCTTTTGAAGGTTTTCCAAAATATATTCCTCCGATTAATTCTCTAATACATAAAATATTAAATCCTTTTTTTGAAATATTTTTTTTTAATGGAGATAGATAATATAATTTCTTATATAAATTTGCCGGTCTAAAATTTATAAAAAATTTAAAGTATTTTCTTATAGATAATAAAGCAGATGTTTCAGGTCTTTTTTTTGAAGATAATTTATCCCATTTAGGTCCTCCAATAGATCCTAATAAAATAGCATCAGAATTTTTACATCCGTTTAAAGTTTTTTTAGGTAATGCAATTCCATGTTTATCAATAGCAACTCCCCCGATATCATATTCTTTTGTTTTTAAATTTATTAAAAATTTTTCTTTTACTATTTTAATTATTTTATAAGTTTCTTTCATTACTTCTGGTCCAATTCCATCTCCTGGAAGTATTGCTATTTTGTATTTTTTTTTATTTTTTTTCATATTTTTCTTTTTTTTGTTAAAATATAGTTGATCGTATCATATAAATAATTAGTTTAAAACTTTTCTAATATATTGAATTTTTAAAATAACTTGGTATTATTTAATATAAAAAATTAAAATATTAAAAAATATATTTTTTTAAAATATAGAACATGTTATAGTTTATATTAGTATTATATTAAGAAAATAATTATACAATGAAATTTGTAAAATTATAAAAAATTTTTTAATAATATTTTTTAAAAAAAAATATATGAATTAATATTTTTTAAATATTTATTATTTATTCATGTAATTTATATAAAACTTTTTATTTAGGTTAAAAAATTATAATGAGATTATGTGATGTTGATATTGAGAAATGGATCATTAAAAAAAAATTAATTATTGATCCTTTATTAAATTTTAAAGAAATTAATGGCGCTACTATTGATGTTCATTTAAGTAAAAATTTTAGAATATTTAAAAATTATTCTAAAAAAATTATTGATTTAGGGGGATCTCCTAAGAAAATAAAATCTTCTTTAAAAGAACATATTAGTAATGAAATATATATTCCTGAAGGAAAATCATTTCTTTTAAAACCAAAAAAATTTGTTTTAGGAATGACAGTCGAAAGAATATCTACTCCAAATAATTTAGTTGGATGGTTAGACGGTCGTTCTTCTTTAGCAAGATTAGGATTAATGGTTCATATGACTTCGCATCGTATTGATCCAGGATGGAATGGAAATATAGTTTTAGAATTTTTTAATGCAGGAGAACATATTTTAGGTTTAAGTCCAGGTATGGCTATTGCAGCTTTAAGTTTTGAAATTCTTTCTGGTGTTTCTAGAAGACCATATAATTATAGAAAACATTCTAAATATTTAAATCAATCTGGAATACTTTCTAGTTTAATTTATAAGGAGTAATTTTATATATAAATTTTTTTTAAATTTAAAAAAAAAAATAAAAAAAAAAAACAAAGAAAAAATTAAATTTTTATAAAATTTTTTATTATGTAATTTATGTAATTTTAAAAAAAATATATTTAAAATAAAAAATATTATGAATAAAAAAAAAATTCTTGTTACTTGTGCTTTACCATATGCAAATGGATCTATACATATTGGTCATTTATTAGAACATATTCAAGCAGATATATGGGTTAGATATCACAAAATAAATAATCGAGAGATTTTTTTTATTTGTGCTGATGATTCTCATGGAACTCCTATTATGTTAAAATCTAAAAAAATGAATATAAATCCAAAAGATCTTATTAGATTTATTTATAATGAACATATTTCAGATTTTTTAAATTTTAATATTTCTCATGATTATTATAGTAGTACAGATAGTAAAGAAAATTTTATTTTATCTAAAAAATTTTTTTTAAAATTAAAAAAAAAAGGATATATATTAGAAAAAAAAATTTATCAATTATATGATATTTATAAGAATATTTTTCTTCCAGATAGATTAGTTAAAGGTAAATGTCCTAAATGTTTTAAAAAAAATCAATATGGAGATCATTGTGAGTTATGTGGTTCCGTATATGATGCAAAAGATTTGATTAATCCTAAATCTGAATTATCAAATACTTCTCCAATTTTAAAAAAATCTACTCATTTATTTTTTGATCTTCCTGTTTTTGAAAATAAATTAAAATTGTGGATTAGTTCTGGTGTATTAAATAAACAAATAGAAAATAAAATTAAAGAATGGTTTAAATATGGTTTAAGAAAATGGGATATTTCAAGAGATTCTCCTTATTTTGGTTTTGAAATTCCAGGTTATTTTAAAAAATATTTTTATGTCTGGTTAGATGCTCCAATATGTTATATTAGTACTTTTAAAAAATTGTGTAAAAAAAATAAAAATCTTTTTTTTAATGATTTTTGGAAATGTTCTAAAAAAACTAAATTATATCATTTTATTGGAAAAGATATAATTTATTTTCATAGCGTTTTTTGGCCTGCTTTTTTAGAAGCTATTGATTTTAGAAAACCAAATAAAATTTTTGTTCATGGATATGTTAAATTTAATAAAAAAAAACTCTCTAAATCAAAAAATATATTAATTACAGCACGTTCTTGGTTAAAATATTTTGATTCTGATAGTTTAAGATATTTTTTTGCTTCTAAATCTTCTAATTCTATTAAAGATATTAATTTTAATTTAGAGGAGTTTATTAATTTAATTAATTCAGATATCGTAAATAAAATTGTAAATTTAGCGTCTAGATGTGCAAGTTTTATAAATAAAAATTTTAATGGATTTTTAGGAAATACTTTATTAGATAAAGATTTATATAATCGTTTTTTTTATAAAACAAAAAAAATTAATAATTTTTATAAGAATAGAGAATTTTCTTTAGTTGTTAGAAATGTTATTAAATATGTAAATTTAGCTAATAATTATATTGATAAAAATAGTCCTTGGAAATTATCTAAAATTAATAAATATAATAAAAAAATTCAGTTGATTTGTACAATGGGAATTAATTTATTTCGAGTAATAATTACATGGTTAAAACCTATTATGCCTGATTTAAGTAAACGTGTAGAGAATTTTTTAAGAAAAGAGTTATTTTTAAAAGAATTAAAAAAACCTTTATTTAAACATAAAATCTTAAAATTTAATCATTTATATTCTAGAATACCAGATTCTTTAAAATATGTTTTTTAGGAAATATTTTTTTTCCATATAATAGATATATTTTTTTCTTTTTTATTATATTTTTTTTTTGTTACAAATAGTCCAATAGCTGATATAAATTTTTTATTATAAAATAAAAGTGGTGTAGTTTTTCTTTTCCATGGTGGAATTTTAAGTTCATTGTATATTTTTTTTATTTTTTTTTTTTTATTTTTAATTCTAATTTTTTTTTTTGTTTGGAATTTTATAGTAATAATTTGTGATTTTTTTGGTTTTTTTATGTAAAAATTTTTTTTTGTATATTTTTTATTTTTTATTTCTAATGTTCCAAAATTTTTAGGTAATTTTAATTTTTTAAATGGATATTTCCAAAATATAATATAATTTTTCATTTTTGGTTTTTTTTTTATCCAATATAAACGATCTTGGTAATTCCATATTTCGTATTTTTTTAGTTGTATTTTTGGATTTTTTTTTTTTTTTTTATAAATTACTGTATTTAGAATATTTTTTAAAAACTTTAATGATGGCATTTTTCCTCCTTGAATATTTATCCATTTTCTAATAATAATATATATTATTTTTATATCCATTTTTTTTATTTTTTTTATATTTAAAGTTTTATCTAAAAACAAATTTTTTTTTATAATTGGATTAATAAATTTATTTATTATTTTATTTTCTGAATTAATTAATTTAATACTTCTAAAGCAATTTTTTAAAAAAAAATTCCATCTTTTTGTAATTTTTGGAAAAATTTTATGTCTTATAAAATTTCTATCATAAGAAGTGTTATAATTACTTTTATCTTCAATCCATTTTAATTTTCTTTTTTTTGCCCATGTTTCTATTTTTTTTCTTGAATATTTTAATAAAGGTCGTAATAAATAATTTTTATAAAATTTTTTCTTATAAGCAATTCCAGAAAGTCCTGTTGTTCCACTTCCTCTTTTTATTGCTAAAAAAAAAGTTTCACATTGATCATTTAAATTATGCCCAGTTAATAATATTTCATTTTTAACAAGCTTTTTTTTAAAAACTTTATATCTTTTTTTTCTTGCTTTTGATTCTGTATTTAAATTTGGTTTATTAATTTTTATTTTTTTTAAAATAAAAGGAATATTATTAATTTTACAGATTTTTTTGCAATGTTTACTCCATTTTTTAGATTTTTTATTTAATTGATGATTAATATGAATTGCTCGTATTTTTATATTATATTTTTTTCTTATTTCTATTAATTTATATAATAAAACAGTGGAATCGATACCTCCGCTATATGCTATTAAAAATTTTTTATATTTTTTTGTTATTTTATTAATGTTTATCAATTTTTGTTATTTTTAGAAAATTATTTTATATGATACGTTTGAGTGGAATTGAACCACTGACCTCTACTATGTCATAGTAGTGCTCTACCTATTGAGCTACAAACGTTTTTTAATAAATTTTTTTAATTTTTTATTTATTATAAATCTATTTTAGATATAAAATTTTTATTTGTAAATAAAAATTTAAATATCAAAATTTAAAAAATCTTTTTTTTATTTTAAATTATTTAAATTAAATAAATTAAGTGATTTTTTATATTTATTTAATGTTAATTAATTTTTAAATTTTTTTAAAAAATTAGAATTATAATAAATTTTAAAATTTATAATTTTTGTGAAAAAATATTTAAGATGAATAAAAAAAAAAGATTAAAAATATTAAATTTATTTAAAGAGAAATATGGATTAAAAAGAAAAACAGAGTTATTTTTTTCTTCTCCATTTGAACTTTTGATATCTGTTATTTTATCAGCTCAAACTAGAGATAAAATGGTAAATTCTATAACAAAAAAACTTTTTAATTTTGCTAATACTCCAAAAAAAATGATTTTATTAGGAAAAAAGAAATTAATTTTTTTTTTAAAAAAAATTGGTTTATTTCGAACTAAAGCAAATAATATTATTAAAACTTGTAAAATATTATTAAAAAAATATAATGGTTTTATTCCAAACAATAGAAAAGATTTAGAATCTTTGCCTGGTGTTGGAAGAAAAACAGCAAATGTTATTTTAAATATTATTTTTAAAAAAAATACTATTGCTGTAGATACTCATGTTTTTAGAGTATCTAATCGAACTGGTTTTGCTACCGCAAAAAATCCAAAACAGGTAGAATTAATTTTATTAAAGGTTGTTCCAATTAAATTAAAATTATATTTACATACTTGGTTTGTATTTCATGGAAAAAATTTTTGTATGGCTAAAAAAACAAAATGTAAAAGATGTATAATTAATAAATTATGTGAATATAAAAAACTAATATAATATATTTAAATAAATATAAAATTTTTATTTTTATTTATTTATTTTTTTCTTTTTTAACTTGATAATTTATTTTAATTAAAAGGTTCTTTATGTTAAAAAAAAATTTTTTTAAAAAATTAAAAGATAGAAATTTAATATTTCAAACTACTAATGAAAAAAAAATAAATAATTTATTAAAAAAAAAAATTTTTGTTTATTGTGGTTTTGATCCTACATCAGATAGTTTACATATAGGTCATATTCTTCCATTATTATGTTTAAGAAGATTTCAATTACAAGGTCATACCCCTATTGTTCTTATAGGAGGAGCTACTAGTTTAATTGGAGATCCAAGTTTTAAATTAAAAGAGAGAAAGTTATTTTCTCAAGATAGTATTTTAAAATGGATGTATAAAATAAAAAATCAAATTTCTTTATTTTTAGATTTTTCAAATATTTCTAATAAAGCAATTATTTTAAATAATTATGATTGGTTTAAAAATATGAATGTTCTTGATTTTTTAAGAAATGTAGGAAAAAATTTTACTATTAATAATATGATTAATAAAGAATCTGTAAAAAATAGATTTATAAAAAAAAAAAAAGGAATTTCTTTTACTGAATTTTCTTATAGCTTATTACAAGCTTATGATTTCTCTGTATTATATAAAAAATTTAATGTTTTACTTCAAATAGGTGGTTCAGATCAATGGGGTAATATTACTTCAGGTATACATTTGACTTATATTTTACATAAATCTAAAGTTTTTGGTTTAACTTTACCTTTATTAATCAAATCTGATGGAAAAAAATTTGGAAAAAGCGAAAGTAAAACTATTTGGTTAGATCCAAAAAAAACCACTCCTTATGAATTTTATCAGTTTTGGATTAATGTTAAAGATACTGAAGTATATGATTATTTAAAATATTTTACTTTTTTAAGTATTAAAGATATTAATAATATGAAAAAAAAGGATTTTGTAAATAAAACATTTTTTAAATCTAAAGAAAAATTAGCAAAAAAAATTACTTGTTTAGTTCATGGAAAATCTAATTTTTTTTCTTCAAAAATAAATTCTAAGATTTTTTTTTCTTCAAAAATAAAATATTTATCAGAAAACGATTTTATTCAATTAAAAAAAAATAAAGCTCCATTTATTTTTTTAAAAAATAAAAAATATAGTTTATATAAAATTTTAGTTTCTTCTTTTTTAGCTTCTTCTAATAGAAATGCAAAAGATTTAATAAATTCTAATGCTATTTCAATAAATTATAAAAAACAAATTGATATTCATTATATTTTAAAAGATTCTGATAAATTATTTAATAAATATACTTTGCTTAGCAAAGGAAAAAAAAATTTTTTACTTTTGATATGGAAATAACATAAGTCTTTTAATATTTTTTTATGTTTTTTTAATGTTAAAACTTTCTCCACAACCACATTTTTTTTTTGAGTTTTTATGATAAAATTCAAAATTTTTATGAAAATTTTTATTAATGAAATCAATTATTAATCCATCTAATAACTTAATTTTTTTTTTAGGTAAAAAAATTGATATATTATAGTTAGAAAAAGATATTTCCGATTTTTTTTTTTTTTCACAGTATTTCATAGTGTATTTAAATCCTGCACATCCTGTTTTTTTTATATTAATTTTAATTCCAATTATGTTTTTTTTTTTTTTATATATTTTTAATATTTTATTAAGTGCTTTAGATGTAATAAAAATTCCTATAAATTTTTTTTTTTCAGGTTTTAGAAAATATTTTTTCATATTAATACTCTATTTATAAAAATGTTATTTATACAATTTTATTTTATAAAAAATTTTATATTTTTTATGAATAATTTTATTTTTTAAAATTTTAAATTATTTTAATTTTAAAATAAAGTATTTTAATTTTAAAAAATAAAATATAAATTAGATATTTATAAATTAAAAACATCATTTAAAATTATTTTAAATTTTTTTTTTATTATAACATTATTTTTTTTTTATTTTTTAATTTAAATTTTTTTTATCTTTATTTTAAATTTATTTATTTATTTTTTATAAAAATCTTTTTTATTTAATAAAATTTAGAGTAATTGATTTATTAAGTATTATTTTTTTATAAATTTTGATAGAATTATTTTATTATAAAAAAAATTTTTTTTAATAAAAAATTTTTAATATTATTAAAAGTATAATTTTATTGAATATTTTTTTAATATATTAATTATTATATTAATTATTAAAAAAATAAATTTATTAAAATTAAATTATTATATATAATATAGTAATTTTATTTAAAATATAATATTTTTTAATATATATTTTATTTTGTTAAATAATTTTATGAATCATAAATTTATATATAAATTTTATTATTTATTTTTTATTTTTAATAAATATAGAGAATATAATGCATAAAACAAATGAATTAAGAATGTTGAAGATAGATTCTTTAATTACTCCTTCAATTTTATTTGATCGTTATCCTATGGCGCCTGAAGTGTTTAATAATATAGTTAATACTAAATTAAATATTTCAGATATGTTTTTTAAAAAAAGCAATCGTTTATTAGTTGTTGTTGGTCCATGTTCAATTCATGATCCTATTGCAGCTATGGATTATGCTGTAAGATTAAATGAATTAAGGATAAAACATTTTTCTTATTTAGAAATTGTAATGCGTACATATTTTGAAAAACCTAGAACAGTAGTTGGTTGGAAAGGATTAGTTTCTGATCCTGAATTAAATAATACATTTAAAGTAAATTTAGGATTAGATTTAGCTAGAAAACTTTTGTTAGATGTAAATAAAATAGGATTACCTACAGCTACTGAATTTTTAGATCCAGTTGTGTGTCAATTTTTAAATGATTTAATAAGTTGGGGAGCTATTGGAGCAAGAACTACTGAAAGTCATACTCATCGTGAATTAGCTTCTTCATTGTCTTGTCCTATTGGTTTTAAAAATGGTACTGATGGAAATTTATTAATTGCTATAGATGCTATGAGAGCTTCTAAAGGAAATCATGTTTTTTTATCTCTTGATAAAAATGGATCTATGGTTGTTAATTTTACTTTAGGTAATTATTTATCTCATTTAATTTTAAGAGGTGGAAAAAAACCAAATTATCATAAAAAAGATATTGATTTTGCAATTTCTATATTAAAAAAATTTAAATTACAAGAAAGAGTAATGATAGATTTTAGTCATGGAAATTCTTTAAAACAACATAAATTACAATTATCTGTTTGTGAATCAGTTTGTAAACAAATTCATGATGGTTCAGATAATATTTTTGGTGTTATGATTGAAAGTTTTTTAGAAGAAGGTTCTCAACCTATAAAAGAAAAAAATAAAATGAAGTATGGTCAATCTGTTACTGATTCTTGTTTAAATTGGGATGATACTGTTTTAATAATCGAAAAATTATCTAAGGTAATTAAAAATAGATCATAATTAATTTTTAAAAATTTTTTTATATTTTTTTAAAGTAAATATTTAAATATATTTTTTTATTTTTTACTAAAGGAAAAAAAATGCCTGTTATTACATTTTCTAATAATTTTAAGAAAAAATATGAAAATATTGTTTCTATTAATAAAATAGTAGAAGATGTTAAAAATATTAATAAAGTTGATTATGTAGCTGCTTTTTTAAATAATAATATTGTAAGTTTAAATACTATTGTTAAAAAAGATTCTACTTTATCTTTTATTAAAAAAGATGATAAATTTTTTTTAAAAATTATTAGAAATACATGTTTGCATTTATTAGGATATAGTTTAAAAGTTTTATGGCCGAAAATTAAATTATGTAATTTTTTTATAAAAAATTCTCAATTTTATTATGATTTTTATAAAAAAAATCCTTTAACTAAAATTGATCTTTTGTCTATTGATAAAAAAATGCATAATTTAGTAAATCGTAAATATAATATTTTAAAAAAAAAAATGTTATATACAGATTTTAAAAATTTATTAATAAATTTAAATGAATATTATAAAATTAAAATTTTAAAGTCAAATTTTAAAAAAAATAATAATGTTACTTTTTATATACATGAAAATCATATTGACTTTTTGACAGATTTACAAGTTCCAAATATATCTTTTTGTAAATATTTTAAATTACAAAAAATTTCTGGAGTACATTGGAATTCAAATAAAAATAATAAAATGATTCAAAGAATTTCAGGAACAGCATGGAGTGATAAAAATCAATTAATAGATTATATTGATCTTTTAAAAAAGAAAAAAAAATTTGATCATAGAAAAATTAATGTTAATTTAAATTTGTTTCATTTACAAAAAGATACTCCTGGAATGGTTTTCTGGCATCATAATGGATGGTTTATATTTAAAAAATTAGAAAATTTTATTCGAAAAAAACTAATAAAATATAAATATCAAGAAGTAAAAACTCCTTTCTTAATGAATAATTATATTTGGAAGAAAAGTGGTCATTTAGAGAATTATAAAAATTTAATGTTTTCAACTTATTCTGAAAATAAAAAATATTGTATTAAACCTATGAATTGTCCTGGTCATATACAAATTTTTAATAATAAACTAAGATCTTATAAAGATTTACCTATGAGAATTTCTGAATTTGGAAGTTGTCATAGAAATGAATTTTCTGGTTCTTTGCATGGTTTAATGAGATTAAGAAATTTTACTCAAGATGATGCACATATTTTTTGTAAGAAATCACAATTAAATTTTGAAATTAAAAATTGTATAAAAATGATTTATGAAATATACCATACTTTTTCTTTTAAAAAAATTATAGTAAAAATTTCTACTCGTCCAAAAAAAAGAATAGGTGATAATTTTGTATGGGATTATACTGAATCAGTTTTATTTGATGTTTTAAAAAAACAAAAAATATCTTTTATTCATAAAAAAGGAGATGGAGCTTTTTATGGTCCAAAGATAGAATTTGAATTGTTAGATTGTTTTAATAGAAAATGGCAATGTGGAACTATTCAATTAGATTTTTATTTACCTAATAGATTAGGATCTTATTATATTAATAAAGATAATTTAAAAAAATCTCCTGTTTTAATACATAGAGCGATATTAGGTTCTATAGAAAGATTTATTGGAATTTTAATTGAAGAATATAAAGGTAATCTTCCGATTTGGTTAATTCCTGTACAAGTAAAAATTATTAATATTTCTGAAAAAAATGTTGAGTATTGTATAGATATTTTTAAAATCTTAAAAAAAAATAATATTAGATCAGAATTAGATTTAAAAAATAGAAGTATAGGTTTAAAAATTAGAGAAAGTATTTTATTAAAAATTCCTTATATATTAATTTGTGGAGATAAGGAGTCTATTAATAATACAATTTCTGTAAGATATTTAAATGGAAGTACTATTAATAATATTTTTTTATTAGATTTTATAAAAAAAATTAAAAAAGAGTGTAATTTTTTTTAAAATTTTTATATGGGGGAGTAAAATATTAAAGTCTGGAAAAGAGTTCAAAATAAAAGAATACATAAAATAAATAATGAAATTCGTGCTTTAAAAGTTCGTTTAACTGGATTAAAAGGTGAAAAATTAGGAATAGTTAGTATTAATGAAGCTTTAAGACAATCTAAAATATTTGGATCTGATTTGGTTGAGATTAGTCCAAATTCAGAACCTCCTGTTTGTAAAATTATGAATTATGGAAAATTTATTTATAACAAAACTAAAGCTTTAAAAGAACAAAGAAAAAAACAAAAAATTATTCAAATTAAAGAAATTAAATTTAGACCTAATACAGATGAAGGGGATTATCAAGTTAAATTAAGAAATTTAATTCGTTTTTTAAAAGAAGGAAATAAAGTAAAAATTACTCTTCGTTTTAGAGGAAGAGAAATGACTCATAAAGAAATTGGAGTTAATGTATTAAATCGTTTAAAAAAAGATTTAAATCATATTTCTATTTTAGAATTTTTTCCTTCAAAAATAGAAGGAAGACAAATGGTTATGATTTTATCACCTAAAAAATAATTTATTATTTAATATTTTTATAAATAATATTATTAAAATTTTTGGATAATTTATGAAGAAATTAAAAACTTTAAAAAGTGCTTCTAAACGTTTTAAAAAAACTTCATCAGGAAAATTTAAAAGAAAACAGGCTAATTTAAGACATATTCTTACTAAAAAAAATAGTACTAGAAAAAGACAATTAAGATCTAAAAAATTAGTATCTCAGGAAAATTTAAAAGCTGTTAGATCTTTTTTTCCGTATAGTTTAAGTTAAAATAAAAAATTATATTTTAAAATTAAGGATTAAGTATGGCTCGAGTTAAAAGAGGTGTATGTTCTCGTGCTCGTCATAAAAAAATATTAAAAAAAGCTAAAGGATATTATGGAGCAAGATCTAGAGTATATAGAGTAGCAGTTCAAGCAGTAACAAAAGCTGGTCAATATGCTTACCGAGATAGACGTCAAAAAAAAAGAATTTTTAGAAGTCTATGGATTACTCGCATTAATGCAGCTGTTCGAGAAAATAATTTATCTTACAATAATTTTATTTATGGTTTAAAAAAAGCATCTATAAATATTAATAGAAAAATTCTTTCTGAAATAGCTATTTCTGATTCAAAATCGTTATTTAATTTAGTTCAAAAAGCTAGTTTTTATTTAAATAAATAAAATTACTTTTTTTTAAAATAGTATATTTTTTAAAAATATTAAATTTAATTAAAAAAATAAAAATATTATTTTTTATAAAAATTTTTTTAAAATATTTTAAATAAAATGTAACTGATAAGCTTCCTTTAAGGAAGCTTTTTGGTATTTTTTTACAGAGAAAGTAAATATGAACAAATATAAAAAATATGTTAAAAATATTAAATTAGAGATTAATAAATGTTTTAGTTTAAAAGAATTAAATTTAATAAAACTTAAATATTTAGGAAGAAAAGGAGAAATTACTAAAAAAATTAAAAGTATAAAAGATTTGTCTGTTAATAAAAAAAAAAAATTTAGCATTTTAATTAATAAAATTAAAAAAAAAGTTCAAAATCTTTTTTATTTAAAAAAAAATTATTTTAATAAAATTAATATTTTTAAATCTAATATTAAAAATGATATAGATATTTCTTTATCTTATAAAGAACCTATTTTTGGATCTATTCATATAATTACTCAAATAATTAATGATATACAATCTTATTTTTCTAATTTTGGTTTTTCTATTGTATTTGGAAAAGAAATTGAAAGTAATTATTATAATTTTGACGCGTTAAATATTAAAAAAGATCATCCTTCTAGAAATAAAAAAGATACTTTTTGGTTTAATTCTAATTTTTTATTAAGAACGCAAACTTCTAGTGTTCAAGTTCGAGTAATGGAAAATTGTTCTCTTCCAATTAGAATAATTTCTTCAGGTAAAGTTTATCGTAATGATTCTAGTTTAACTCATAGTCCAATGTTTCATCAAATTGAAGGTTTATTAATCGATAAAGGAATAAGTTTTTCTAATTTAAAATGGATGATGTATAATTTTTTAAAAAATTTTTTTTCAAAAAAAATAAAAATTAGATTTAGAAGTTCTTATTTTCCTTTTACTACTCCTTCGGCTGAAATAGATATTTTTAATAAAAATTCTAATAAATGGTTAGAAGTTTTAGGATGTGGAATGGTTCATCCTAATGTTTTAAAAAATGTTAATATTGATTCTAAAATATATTCTGGATTAGCTTTTGGTATAGGAATAGAACGTCTTACTATGTTAAAATATAATATTTCAAATATTCGTTCATTCTTTAAAAATGATTTAAGATTTTTAAAACAATTTAAATAATAGCGAGAAAACATGAAATTTAGTTTATCTTGGGTTAAATTTTTTTTAAATAAAAATTTAAAAGATTCTTATATTAAAAATCAATTAACTCAAATTGGTTTAGAAGTAGAGTTTTTAGAGAAAAACAAAATTTTTTTTAAAAATTCTGTTATTGGAGAAATTGTTAAAATTTTGTTTTTTAATAATAAAAAAAATATAAGAATATTGAAAATAAATATTAAAAGCAATTTTTTTATTTATGTTTTGTCTAATAATAAAAATTGTTATATTGGAATGAAATTAGCAGTTAAATTAAAAAAAAATAGAGAATTTAAATTTAAAAAAAAAAAATATTTTTTACCTAAAAAATATTTATTTTCAGGAAAAATATATACTTATTTTGATTTAAAAATTTTTGGAAACAAAAATAATATAGTTGAATTTCCTAAAATAGAAAAAAATGGGGAGAGTGTTAAACAGTATTTTAAAAAAAATCCAGAAGATATAATTTCTTTAGGAATTAATTCTAATAGAAATGATTGTTTAGGTATATTAGGTATAGCAAGAGAGGTTTCTGTAATAAATAATATTCCGTTAAATTTTAATATTAATTCATTAGAAATAATTAAAAATAGAAAAGAAAATAAAGATTTGAAAATCTTTTTTTTGAATAATAAAATTTGTTCAGAATATTTTTCAAGAATTATAAAAAATATTGATATTTCTGTTAATACTCCATTTTGGATAAGAGAAAGATTAAGAAAATCTAATATTAAATCTATTAATATAGTTTCCGATATTGTTAATTTTGTTTCATTAGAATTAGGTCAATCTATTCATGTTTTTGATTTTGAAAAAATTGTTAATAAGAAAATAGAAATTCGTTTATCTGATTTAAATGAGAATATTCGATTAAACAATAAGAACAATTTAAATTTATCAAAAGATATTTTAGTTTTTTCAAATGAAATGAAAATTTTTTCTTTAGGTGGATTTATTCATTCTGAAAAATTTTTAATTAATAAAGATACTAAAAATATTTATTTAGGATGTGGTGTTTTTCCTAGTTTTTTTATTAATAGAATAAAAAAAAAATATGATAAATATTATAATTCTTATGATAATTATTATAGAAAATGTGAATCTAAGTTATGTTTTTTTGCTTTAGAAAAAATTTCTAAATTATTAATAGAATTATGTGGAGGAAAATTAGAATTTTTAGATAATTTTAATAATTTAAAAAAAACAAAAAATAAAAAATTTGTTTTATCTTATAATAAGATAAATAAAACTTTAGGTTTTTCTATTAATAAATTTAAAATTATAGATTTTTTAAAACGTTTAGAATATGTTATTTTAGGGAGTTTACTTAAATTATCTATTATACCACCTTATTTTCGTTCAGATATTTTATGTCAAGAAGACGTTATATCAGATATAGTTCGTTTTTATGGTTATAATAAAATACCTTTAATTTCTTTAAAAATTAATTCTATTATTTCTAATAAAAATAATATTTCAGATAATTTATTTTTATTAAAAAATTTATTTTTAATGTTAGGATATTCTGAAGTTTTAAATTATAGTTTTTCCGAAAAATTATTTCAAAATTTTTTTTTTAAAAATAGAAAAATATTAAAAATTATTAATCCTATTTCAAAAGACTTTTCTTTTATGAGAAAGTCGCTTTTTCCTGGATTGTTAAAAAATTTAAAATATAATAAAAATCGTCAACAAGATTCTTTTAGATTATTTGAAAGTGGTTTATGTTTTATTAAAAAAAATAATAGTAAATTTTCAGTAAAACAAAAACTTTTTTTATCTGGAATTGTTAGTGGATTTAAATCTAAAAAAAATTGGTTAAATAAAGATAAATTTTTTAATTTTTATCATGTTAAAAATGATTTAGAAATTATATTATCGCGTTTTTATAATTTTAAAGAAATTTTTTTTAAAAAATCTAATATTTTTGGATTTGATGATAATGTATGTTCTAATATATATTGTAGAGATATTAAAATAGGACATTTAGGAATGATTAATTCTAATATATTAATTCCTTTAAATATAAAAAATGATGTTTTTGGTTTTGAAATTTCTATTAAAAAATTATATAATTTTAAAAATTATAAAATAAATGAAAAAAATTTTTATCCTTATAGTGAAAGAGATATTTCAATTATAATTAAAGAAGAAATTTCTATATCAGATATTTTATATGAATGTTATAAAATTTCTAAAGATAATATTTTAAAAATTATTATTTTAGATATATATCGAGGTAAAAATATTCCTTTAAATAAAAAAAGTTTATCTATTAGATTTTTTTTTAAAAATGAAAAAAAAAATTTTACTAATGAAGAAATTAAAATATTATTTTATAATTGTATTAATAAATTAAAAAGTAAATTTCATGCTATTTTAAGAGATAAATAATTTTTTTTGTTAAGTGTAATATTTTTTGCTTTTTTATAAAAATATTTATTATTTATTTAAATTTATTAAAAAAACTTATTATGAATTTTTTTTATTTCTTTTTTATTATTTAGTTTATTTTTTTTTTTTTTTTTAATTTTTTATTTTCTTCTTTTTTTTATTTTTTTATTTTAAAAAAAATAAAATAAAAAAATAATTTTAAAAATATTAATTTTCTTAAAAAAGATGATAAAATTTTAATAAAATTTAAAATATTATAAAAATTTTGTAAAATATAAAAAATAGTTATGTAAAAATTTTTTTAAATAAAAATAATAAAATTGTTATAATTTTTAATATTAAAAATTATTTCTTAAAGAATTTTGTTATTTTAATATATTTAAAAATTTTTATATTTTTTGACTAAAAATTTTTTAAAATTATTTTAAAGATTTTTTAGTCAATTTATATTAAAAAATTTTTTAATATAAATAAGAAAATAATGCTACTTTAGAAAATATATTTTTTAAAATATTTAAAATATTTAATCTATTTTTTCTTATTTTTTTTTCATTATGATTTATAATAACTTTTTTAAAAAAATTTTCTATATTTTTGTTTATTTTAATAATTTCTTTAAGTGATTTTTTATATTTTTTTTGTTTTATGAAAAACTTTATTTTTTTTTTCATTTTTTTTATAACTTTTATAAACGTTTTTTCTTCTTTTGTTTTTAAGAGAGAATAATTAATATTATTAGATAATTTTATTTTATTTTTTTTTAAAATATTATAAATTCTTTTATTTGTCATTAATATTTTTTTTGAAATTTTTGATTTAATAAATTTTATTATTATTTTAATTTTAATATATATTTCAATTAAATTAATTTTATTTGATAGAGAAATTGATTTAATAATATTTTTTATATTTTTTTCTTTTGGAAAAAAATTATAAAATCTTTTAACTATAAATTTTAGTATTTTTTTTGTTATTTTTTTAGATTTTTTTTTAAAATTATATAATTTAATAATTTTTTTAATTAATTTATTTAAATTAAATGAAATTTTATTTTTTATTATTATTTTTATAATTCCTATAACTTTTCTTCTTAATGCATATGGATCTTTATCTCCTTTTGGAAAATTTCCTATAATAAACATTCCTATTAAGTTATCTATTTTATCAGATATAGACAATGCTATTCCTATTGGAGTTTTAGGTAATTTATCATTATTATATCTAGGTTTATAATGTTCTTTTATAGCTTTATATATTTTTTTATTTGTTTTTTTTTTTTTTTCATAATATGCTCCAATTATTCCTTGCATTTCTGGAAATTCTGATACCATATTACTTGTTATATCATTTTTACATAAAAAAGCTGCTTTTAAAGCGTATTTAATGTTAAAATTAATTTTTTTTGAAAAAAAAATAATAATTTTTTTTAATCTTTTTATTTTATCATGTAAAGTACCTAAATTTTGATGAAATGAAATTTTTTTAAATACATTTTTTTTTTTCTTTTGTTCATTTTTTATATCTTTTTTTAAAAAAAATTCTACATCTTGAAGTTTTGATTCAATTACTGATTTATATCCTAAAATAATTTTTTTATAGTTTTTAGATTTATTATTAATAATAATAATAAAACTAGATTTTAATTTTTTATTTTTTTTAAACAATGGAAACGATTTTAATGTTTTTTCAATAATATGAATAATTATTTCTTTTGGTATATTTAAAAATTTTTTTTTAAAATTAACTATTAACGCATTAGGTTGTTCAACTAAAGAATTTATTTCATTTAATAAAACATTATTTATTTTTAAATAAAAATTTTTTTTATTTGATAAATTTTTAATTTTATTTTTTATTTTTAATTTTCTTTTATTATAATCTGCAATAATTTTTCCTTTTTTCAATAATATAGATGGATAATTTTTTGCATGATTAATCGTAATATTTTTTGGTTGATTAAATAAATAACTTTGAGTTTTTTTATTTGATTTTAAATTAAATATTTTACATTTTATATTTTTTTTATTTAACATTATAAGAACATTTCTTACTGGTCGAATAAATTTATAATTTTTTTTGTTCCATCTCATTAAATTAGGATGAGATAATTTATAAACAATTTTTTTTGTTATTTTTATTAAAATATTTTTTATTTTTTTATCTTTTTTTTTTTTATAAATTATCCATTCTTTTCCATTTTTATTAAATTTTTCAGTTTGATTAATTGAGATTTTTAATTTCTTCATCCAATTTTTCAGTGGTTTTTTTATTTTTCCAAATTTATTAAAAGAATCAGATAAAACAGGTCCTTTTATTATTTTAAATTTTTCTTCTTTATTAATTTCTATGTTTTTTACTTTTATAGCTAATCTTCTTGAAGTTGCAAACCAATATATTTTTTTATAATATATTTTATTAATTTTAAATAATTTTTTAAATTTTTTATATATAGATAAAGCAGTTTTTTTTAATGTTTTAGCTGGTAAATTTTCAGTTCCTAATTCAAAAAGAAATATTTTTTTTTTCATTTTTTTCTCTTTTTTAAATTTGTCTTTTATAGTATATTTTTGCAATTTTTTTTACAATTTTTCTAATTTTTAAGATATAATACTGTCTGTCTGTTAAAGATATTAATCCTCTTGCGTCTAATAAATTAAAATAATGAATGGAATGTAAAATAAATTCATATGAAGGGATTAATAATATTTTTTTTAGAGATAATAATCTTTTAGATTCAGAATAATATGATTTAAAGTTATTAAATAAAAATTTTTTGTTTGATATATTTAAATTATATTCAGATTGTTCAATTTCATTTTTATAAAACATTTCTTTATATGTAGTTTTTGATAGTTTATTTTTACACCATATTATTTTATATATATTATTTATATTTTGTATATGCATAGCTAATCTTTCTAATCCATATGTTATTTCTACAGAAATTGGATCACAATTTATTGCTCCAATTTGTTGAAAATATGTAAATTGAGTAATTTCTATTCCATTTAACCATACTTCCCATCCTATTCCAGATGCTCCTAATGTAGGATTTTCCCAATTATCTTCAATAAATTTAATATCATTATGTTTAAATTTAATTTTTAATTTAGATAAAGATTGAAGATATATTTCTTGAATATTTTTTGGAGCTGGTTTTATTATTACTTGAAATTGATAATAATGTTGTAATCTATTTTTATTTTTTCCTTTTCTTCCATCTGTAGGTCGTCTAGAAGCTTGAGTATATGCATATGCAATTGGTTTTTTATTAATACAAGAAAAAAATGTTTTTTGATGAAAGGTACCAGCTCCAACAGGTATATCTATAGGTTGTATTATTGTACATCCAATTTTATTCCAAAATTTTTTAAGATTAGATATAATTTGAAAAAATGTTTTTTCTTTTTTTTTCATAATTTTTTCCTATTTTTTTAAATTAAATTTATAAAATAAATTTTTTATTTTAATTTTTATAAGTATATCATTACAAAATAATTTATTTATGTTATTTGATTTTTTTTTATATTCTAAAAGTTAAAAAATATATTATATAGGTGAATAATTAATGAAATATATTGGTCCTCATGTTAGTATTTCTAAAGGTATAGTAAAATCAGTTAAAATAGCTTATCAATTAAATTCTACAGCAATAGGTTTTTTTTTAAAAAATCCTTTACAATGGGATATTTCCAGTATATCTGAAAATGTTATAAGATCTTTTAAAAATTCTTGTAAAAAATATAAATTTACTGATGATCAGATTTTTCCTCATAGTGGTTTTTTAATAAATTTAGGTAATTATGAAAATTCTTTATTAAAAAAATCTAGAATTTCTTTAATTAATGAAGTAAAAAGATGTAGAGAATTAGGAATAAAATTTTTAAATTTTCATCCGGGAAGTCATTTAAATAAAATTTCAGAAAAAAATTGTTTGAAATTAATTTCAAAATCTATTAACTTTGTGTTAAGTAAGACAAAAGATGTTATTTTAGTAATTGAAAATACTGCAGGTCAAGGAACTAATATGGGATATTGTTTTCATCATTTATATGAGATTATAAAAAATATAGAAGATAAAACTCGTATAGGTGTTTGTTTAGATACTTGTCATCTTTTTTCTTCTGGATATGATATAAGAAATAAAGAAAATTATAAAAAAACTTTCGATGCTTTTGAAGAAATTGTAGGATTTAATTATTTAAAGGGATTACATTTAAATGATTCAAAATTTGGTCTAGGTAAAAAAAAAGATAGACATGAAAATTTAGGTTTTGGATATATTGGAAAAAATTTTTTTAAATGGGTAATAAAAGATTTAAGATTTAAAAAAAAACCATTAATTTTAGAAACTGTTAATAAAAGACTTTGGAAAAAAGAAATTTCTTGGTTACAATCTAAAATTCCTACATAAAATTTTTTAATGAAAATATTAAATTAAAAAATATAATTTTGAGATATTTGTTATGATAAAAATTTACGCTAAAAAGAGATATTTTTTTGGTACAAGTGAGAGTAGAAAATTACGTTTAAAAAATTTTTTTCCAGCTATTATTTATGGAAAAAAAAAATCTTCATTATTTATGATGTTAAATCAAAATGATATAATAAATTTGTTTAATAAAAACACTTTAGAAAACAAAAAATTATTAATTATTTTAAAAAAGAAAAATATTTATGTAA